>QNFK01000155.1 GCA_003645495.1 Gammaproteobacteria bacterium | reverse complement strand
GGTTTTTTCCAGCGGGGTGATTTACGCCGGCTTTGCCACCGACTGAGGAATCCACCTGCGCCAGCAATGTTGTCGGAATCTGGATAAACGCCACGCCCCGCCTGTAGCATGCCGCTGCAAATCCGGCGATGTCGCCAACCACACCACCGCCCAGGGCCACGACTGTCGTATCGCGATTTGCGGAACATTCCACGAGTTTATCTATGACAGATTCGGCGCTGTTGCTGGTCTTGTATTTCTCGCCGTCCGGCAGGGAAATAACATTGCGACTGCCGGCGAAGTTCTCCAGCAAACGCTCCAGGTACAGCGGTCCGACTGTGTCATTGGTAACGACCAGGTAGTCGGGACCCTGCAAATGGCTGGCAAGGTCGAGGTTGCCCAGCAGGCCGCTGCCAATGATGATTGGGTAGCTGCGCTCGCCGAGATCAACCGTTATGGTCTGGAAAGTCGTCAATGCCGCGTCCGGTGAATGTTCAGGCGACAGAGATTACCGCAATCCGGGCGCAAATATTGGGCCTAAGGGGTTCTTTTTGTGCGGCTGCGGTTGGCGGAGTTTTGCAAACTATTTCAGGCATGTTGAAAACATGCCTGAAATAGTTTGTCGCCCGTTGGACGGGCTCCTACGGGCCTTTCCTACAGTATTCGGTTTCGTTTGCTAGCGCGGTTGTCTTTCAGAGTGCTTCGTGAATCTCACGCGCAACGGTTTGTACTCTGCGTCCGTCGGTCTCAACGATGAGGTCAGCGATTTCCCGGTACATGGGGTCTCGTTGCTCCATCAGTTCCTCAAGTACTTTTTCCTTGTCGCCATTCTCGAGCATGGGCCTGTTACGACCTCTCTGGGTGCGATCGAGCTGTTGTTTAACGCTGGTATAAAGGTAGACAACGAAGCCGCGCGCTCCCAATCTGCTACGACTGTCCGCATCAACGATGGCACCACCGCCGGTTGCCATAACTATGCCTTCACGTGCTGACAATTCATCGATTACCTTGCACTCGCGCTTGCGAAACCCCGCTTCACCTTCTTTTTCAAAAATGAACGGGATATCCACGCCGGTCCTGGATTCGATTTCCTCGTCACTATCGACAAATTCGAGATGTGTCAGGCGTGCCAGCTGGCGGCCAACGGCCGACTTCCCGGCGCCCATCGGGCCTACAAGGAACAGGTTCTTCAGTGGTTTCATCGAATCATGTGGAGGAAGGAGAAAGCCAACCCGAAGGTTGGCTTTCTTATTGTCTTCCTAGAGCGTATCCGCGCAGCTCGCACTGGAGCCGAACGGGCTGATGACGCCCGGTGGTGCTTCATTCTCGCTATCAACGTCGTCGCCATTGATGGGCAGAACGAAGTTGCTGGCTTTAGCGAACTCGGTACCCTGTACCGATGTAGTCGCCTCCAGCGTTACCTCGACCCAGCGAGCATGATCTTGTGCATAGATAACATCAACGATGCCGAAACCGGCTGCATCTGTTACAAAATTGCCGCCGCTGCCGTTCTGCGCCACTACCGTAGCGATATTACCTGCTTCGATGCGGCCACTGTTGTTGAAGTCTTCTCCAGCATCCAGTACGCCGTTGCGGTTTACGTCTTCGTCTGCACAAGGACCTGCCGTCAGGTTTTGTACCCATGCGCTGGCAAGTGCATCGTAGAACCAGAAGCCCTTATAGTAGTTATTGGACAGAATACCCGTCTGCACAGCGACGCCTTCTACGCCGTTGCCCTGCGAGTCGCTGACCTGGATTGCAAATTCAACCCGGTACTGCGCGGTATTCGGTTCAAATATTGAGTTACCCGTACCAATCGAGATGAACAACTCGCGCTTGGCAACGGTTAACGCAACACTATTATTGATCAACGGATTGCTCTGCACCGTTCCGGTTATCACCACACCGCCGTTAGCACTCGTCGTTGAGCTGGCGGTATAGAATGTCTGTGCACGACCCTGACTGTCTGTCACTGCCGATGGGGCCGATAACTGACCACCGGTTACGTCCTGCAGATCGAACAACACAACGGCGTTCTTGACCAGGTTGTTCGCTGCGTCGCGAACGACTGCGGTAATCGCACTTTGCTCACCGGGGCCCAGCGTGAATGGATTAGCCTGTACGTCAATGCTGTCCGGCGTGTCTGCAACAAACTCAACCTGTACGGATGTGCTTGTACCGGCCGCGTTGGTGGCGGTAATTACTGCAGGCCCTGCATTTGTAGACGTGATTGTTACCGTGGCAATACCTGCAGCATTTGTCGCCGCAACGAGGGCGCTCAATGTTCCACGGGTCGAGCCGAATGAGATTAACTGTCCAGCTTGTGGAACGCCAGCAATGGTCCAGGTCAAATCGATCTGTGCAATCGTGTTAAGCACGATCTCATCACTGGCCAGAGGTGCGGTCAAGGCGAAACTGTCGTCAGAAACGTTCATATCCTGGGTTGCAGTCAAACCGAGCGCTGTGGCAGTA
This sequence comes from Gammaproteobacteria bacterium, assembly GCA_003645495.1. Taxonomy (GTDB): domain Bacteria; phylum Pseudomonadota; class Gammaproteobacteria; order Steroidobacterales; family Woeseiaceae; genus SZUA-117. The sequence goes on along the minus strand of QNFK01000155.1, from coordinate 3,217 downwards.
AGCGTGTCAAGACCGGGGGCAGATGCGGTGACATCCACCTGCGCCTGACCGGCATTATCGGTCGTCAGGCTGGATGCGGCCAGTGTGTTGCCATTACTTGAGGACACATCGACTGTTTGTCCGGCAATTCCGATGCCGGAGGAATCTGCCAGAACAACCGTAAAGATTGCCGAGTCGCCTTGTGGAAGCGCGGTCGGGCCTGACAATGAAAGTGTTGTACCAATGACATTGACAGTGACGCTACCGAGAACACCGTTCGCGTCTGCCGTTACGGTGACTGCCCGATTGGTTGGGTCGCCGCCCGCAGTCAGTGACGCAAAGACGATACCGCTTGCGTCCGTAACCGGCTCAGGGACTGTCAATGTACCTGAATCAGTGGACAAGATGACGGTCACGCCCTCCATCGCAACGTTATTGGCATCGCGTACGATCACGCTGATCGAGAGGGTCTGCCCGGAAGTTGACGGCAGAGTCGGGCTGCTCGCAAGGACATTAACTCCTGCTACGCCAGCTCCTCCAATTGCACCACCACCGCCGCTACCGGTTATTGTGCTGTCGCCGCATGCCGCAAGTGCCAGCGCCATTAGCAGCGTCGCGAGATAAGAAAATTTTGTCATTTGTCCAGTTCCTTGCTTTGGGCCGATCCGGAAGTTTCCACGGCTAGTAAATGCTTGAACCCTCATCAAGGATTCGCGGCGTTACAAAAATCAAAAGTTCTGCTTTGCTGGTCGAATTCGTCGTCGACCTGAACAGAAATCCAACCCCCGGTATATCGCCCAGGAAGGGCACTTTAGTTTCAATTTCCCGTCGCTCGGTCTCATAAATTCCGCCGAGAACGACAGTTTGACCGTCTCTGACCAACACCTGAGTTTGAATCGAGCGTGTGTCGATGCTCGGTACAAGCCCGCCTTGTGCGCTCGGTGTCAGTTGACCCACGTTGTCTTTGCTAACCAGCAGATCCATGATGATATTGTCATCCGGAGTGATCTGCGGGGTAACGGTCAGGCTTAACACAGCCTTCTTGAATTGGGTCGTCGTCGCGCCCGAAGATGCGGACTCCTGGTAGGGAATCTCCACGCCCTGCTCGATACGCGCTTCCTTCTGGTTTGCTGTAATGACGCGCGGTGTAGATACGATTTCGCCACGACCTTCTGCCTGCAGCGCTGTCAACTCAAGATCGACAATATAGTCGGAGTCGAGGATGGCGAGCGCCAGGCTGCCAGCCGGACTTGCGATCGGCACATTTACATTGTAACGATCACTAATTCCTGGCAGGGAAACCGGAAACGCGCTGCCCGTGTTGTTCAGGTTATCGATGGCCGAGTCGACGATTACTTCGCTGCCAGCACTATTACCGGTCATTGAATACAGTCCGTCGGTGCCATTCTCCGCAACGCCTGTAAAGCCAAAGCGAACACCAAGCTCACGGCTGTAGTCGTCGTTGACGACCACAATGCGTGACTCTATAAGAACCTGGCGAATAGGGATGTCGAGCGTACGAACGAGGCGTCGAATGTCCTGCAAGCGCTCCGCCGTATCCTGCACAAGCAGGGTATTGGTTCGATCATCGATGCCTACGCTACCGCGCTCCGAGAGCAATGCGTTGCCGCCGCTGCTGCCGCCGATCAGTGCCGCCAGATCAGAGGACTTGGCGTAATTGACCTGAATGAATTCGGAGTACAACGGTTCGAGTTCAAGGATTGCCTGGCGTGCTTCGAGATCTGCCGTTTCGCGGGCTACGATTTCTTCTGCCGGTGCGACAATAATGACGTTACCATTCTCACGCATGTCGAGACCTTTGGTGGTCATGACAATATCCAGCGCCTGGTCCCAGGGTACATTTCTAAGACGTAACGTAACGTTGCCCTGCACCGTGTCCGAGACCACAATATTGCGTCCCGAGGTCTCCGCGAGGAGTTGCAACACTGCCCGGGTTTCGATGTCCTGGAAATTAAGAGTCAGGCGTTGACCTTCATACTCTTTGGTCTCGGAAAATAGTGAAGATGCTTCTTCACTCTCCGATGTGACCGGATTAATTTCAATTGTGAATTCGTTGTCCGACTGATAAGCCAGTTGCTCATACTTTCCTTCGGCCGAAATGACAATGCGCGTATCCATGTTGGTGCGCAGCGTATCAACCGTCGTCACCGGCGTTGCGAAGTCCATGACATCCAGTCGGCGCATCAGCTCCGCAGGCAAAGTTGTATCCTTAAATACAGCTACTACGCGCCCACCTTCCTGGCGAATGTCCACCGCCGTTGACGGGTCACTGAGGTTAACCAGAATTCGACCACCGCCGTCACGCGTGCGACGAAAATCAACACTGTTGATTGATCGTGCACCGCTTGATGCATAGGACGGTGTTGCGCCGCTTGCGGAACTGTCCGCGAACTGCGTCGTCGTGTTGCCACCAGAGTCGCCGCCCAGCGTTATGAAAATCGTATTGCCGCTACGGCGTGTCTCGTAAGGCACCATTGAATCCAGATTCAAAACGACGCGCGTGCGACCATTTGCCTCTGCCGTAAGAACGGTATCCAGCGGACCAAGGTTTACATCACGACGACGTGAGGTCAGCCCAAGTGCCGTTTCCGGCAAATCAAGCGCGATTCGCGCCGGATCTTCGATGGTAAAGGTAAGTGGCTCCGGCGCAGTACCGCTGAGAATTAACTTCAGCTCTACTCGCTGCCCCGGCAAACTCTGGACCTGAATGTCCTGCAGTCGATTGCCATCCTGTGCGCTTGCAGTCATTCCACAAAGCAACAGTGCTACAGCAGTCAATTGCACGATCCAACGTCGACTTTCTGCGCCGCTCGTCGGCTTGATTTTGAACGTCATTCCAAATACTCCCAGTTCCATTCAGGCATCAGTCCGCAAGACCGACGGCGGCTTCTCTTTCCAGATACCCGCCGATCCCGTCCGAAATAATTTCTACCAATTCGATCTCTGATTCACTAACCACCACGATCCGTCCATCGTTTTGTCCCATGTAATTGCCGGGAACCACGCGATGAATCAGGCCGTCCGATGTTTGTACAAGTCCAAACTGTGTTTCACCAAGCTTCAGCGTCCCAACCATGCGCAACGTATCCAGCGGAAACTGCTCGAGGAATTCGCGACTGCGCTCCGGATCGGGCCTTGTGCCGCCTGCTGCGACTCCTGCCACTGCCGGTGGCGACTCCGGTCCTCACGGCGGCCGCCGTCCGTCTGCCGCTGGCGT
>QNFK01000154.1 GCA_003645495.1 Gammaproteobacteria bacterium | reverse complement strand
TGGAACAGATGATGAATATGGGCGGTATGGCCGCACTGCTCGAAAAGTTGCCGATGCCCGGTAATGTGAATTCGGCGGCGCTCAAGAATTCGACCGATGAAAAGCAATTTCGCCGCCAGATCGCGATTATTAATTCCATGACGCCACAGGAGCGCCGATTTCCCAAAGTCATCAATGGTTCGCGGAAAAAGCGTATCGCCAGGGGCTCAGGGCTGGAGATTCAGGACGTAAACCGACTGCTGAAGCAGCACCTGCAAATGGAAAAAATGATGAAGAAAATGTCCCGCGGCGGCATGAAGAAGATGATGCGCGGGATGCCAGGCGGGATGCTACCGCCTGGTATGGGCTAAATACCCTGGTTCGACTCAATTCTGTCAAATTGGCTCGTGTCTGTGCCGAAATGATGCAATGTGCAATAGCAGAGCTTTTATTCGCGGCTAAAGCCGCTCCTACAAAACATTGCCAGTCCTACGATATTGCTAGCCCCACGACTAACTGTGGGAGCGGCTGTCTCAATGAATGTGCTGTGTATCGGTATTGAGTTGCGCACGAGAGCGAAGACGCCGCGAATAGCCCAATTTGGCACCAATATGCAAACATTATGGGCCCAAACAGAGCTATTTCGCCCGGCCCCCTGGAATGCCCCGTCACAACCACTGCAAGGCCACCCCCAGACACCTGATTCTCACCTGCAAATTGACGCCATTTTTCGCCCGTAAGTGCTTCACATTCGGCCAGAAATGAGTAAAATGCGCCGTTAACTCGGGTCAGCCCGAGCATGGGCATGTCTGCCCGTAACTTAATAAACGGAAATGTAATGGTTAGTATTCGTCTTTCGCGCGCTGGCGCGAAAAAGCGTCCTTTTTACCACCTGGTGGTCACCGACAGTCGTAACCGTCGGGACGGCCGGTATATAGAGCGTCTTGGCTTTTTTAATCCGCTTGGCAAAGAGTCCCAGGAGAACATTCGCATCGACATGGAACGCGTCGATTACTGGATTGGTCAGGGAGCAAAACCATCGGATCGGGTTGCCTCGCTTCTGAAGGCGCAGCGTAAGGCAGCTGCCGCCAACTAAGCGTTGTTCGCCGCAATAGAATGAGGTGGCGGAGCAAAGCAACAAACCCGTGGCGCTGACCGATTCAAAGCCGCTTATTCTCGGCCGTATATCCGGACTTTACGGCGTCAGGGGATGGATCAAAGTGCATTCCTACACCGAGCCACGTGAAGCGATTCTCAAGTATGGGAACTGGCTGCTCGAGCAAGAAGGTGTGTGGCGGGAAACGAGCGTCGCAGAAGGAAGAAAACAGGGCAAAACAGTCGTTGCCCGACTGGATGCTGTAACAGACAGGGACATGGCTGCCGCTTACGTCGGCACCCGGATAGGAGTCGCGAGAACGGATTTGCCGGAAACAGATTCCGGTGAGTATTACTGGGCAGACCTTGAGGGACTGCAGGTCGTTCACCAGGACGGTCGGGTGCTGGGCAAAGTGGCTTATTTGCTGGCGACAGGGGCGAATGACGTGCTTGTTATCCAGGGGGATCAGGAAATTCTGGTTCCGTTTTTGATTGATGATGTAATTAAGGATGTTGATCTTGCCAGCGGCATTATCAGCGTCGACTGGGAATGGGACTGACGCGATGCATATGCAGGTCGTCACGATTTTTCCCGAAATGGTGGGCAACATCGCAGAATTTGGCGTTGTGGGCCGGGCAGTTGACAGAGGTTTGCTGTCGCTCGATTGTTTGAATCCGCGGGATTTTACCGAGGATAAACATCGCACCGTCGACGACCGGCCCTACGGCGGTGGTCCAGGCATGGTGATGAAATATGCGCCGCTGGAAGCAGCACTGAGTGCAGCGAAAGCGGTTCAGCCGGCAGGTTCACCGGTCGTTTGTTTGTCACCACAGGGTGTGGTGTTTGATCAGGCGATCGCGAAACGCTATGCAGAATTGCCCGGCATTATTTTGCTGGCGGGCAGGTACGAAGGAATCGATGAGCGGCTCATTGAGGCGCATGTCGACGAAGAATTGTCACTGGGAGATTTTGTTCTTAGTGGTGGCGAGATTGCGGCGATGGCTGTGATTGACGCGGTGGTTCGATTGCTGCCGGGTGTTCTCGGCGATGAGGAGTCGGCAGTACAGGACTCTTTCATGCAGGGTTTGCTCGACCATCCGCATTACACTAGGCCTGAGGAGATCGATGGCCGGCGTGTACCGGATGTGCTCCTGTCGGGAGACCACGCGCGAATCGCGAAGTGGCGCTACCAGCAGGCATTGGGACGCAGTTATTTGCGGCGGCCCGATCTGGTGGACAAGTTGGAATTAGATGACAAGCAGCAGAGCCTGCTTGATGAGTTTTTGGCGATACACAATAAGGACTAGTCGGCAATGTGACCGGCAGGTGGAATGAAATGAGCAAAATAATCGACGCACTTGAGCAAGAACAAATGACAAAAGATATCCCCGAGTTCTCATCGGGCGATACGGTTGTCGTGCAGGTAAAGGTGAAAGAGGGTACTCGCGAGAGATTGCAGGCCTTTGAGGGAATCGTGATTGCCAAGCGCAATCGTGGCCTCAATTCATCGTTCACGGTACGCAAGATATCTCATGGCGAGGGCGTTGAGCGCGTGTTCCAGACCTACAGTCATGCGGTCAGCGCAATTGAAGTAAAACGACGCGGCGATGTGCGGCGGGCAAAGCTATACTACCTGCGTGGTCGTACTGGCAAGGCTGCGAGAATCAAAGAAAAGATTTAGCCTTTTTGGGGAAATTAGACCGTATACGGTGTGGTTTCCCGATTTAGAGAAGCATACGGAGTATGTCCCTGAACCATCCCGCGCTTGTAAGGTCTGTCGAGGCATGAGCATGGTGTATGGAATATGTGTGCGAATCGGCCGTCTGGCTGCAGTCAGTATTTTTTTGCTGAACAGCGGCTGTGCCTCCCTGATGTCATCCGCAGCCAGCGGGTTTGCCGACAACCTCTCGGCAGCTGTTCTCAACCAGAATGACCCTGAAACGGTACGTGACGGCGCGCCGGCCTACCTGTTATTGCTCGACAGCTTTCTCGAGGGGAGCCCGGACGACCCGGCCCTGAACGCTGCTGCAGCTAATCTTTACGCCACCTACGGCGCCGTATTTGCGGAAGATCCGGAACGTGCCAGGCGACTAACAGAGAGAGCACGGCGCTACAGCTCAAAGGCGATGTGCGTAAAATACAAGCCGTCATGTGACTGGGTCGGTATGCCTTTCGATGAATATTCAGCGACACTTGACGGACTTGGCGAGAAGCATGCAGATTTCGTCTATGCGCACGGAGTCGCATCACTCACTTATATAAGGGCACATAGCGACGACTATGTTGCACTCGCTGAATTGCCACATATGGAGGCGCTCCTGACGCGCTACCTCGAGATTTCTGACGGTGAATCAGATGGCAGCGTGTATACCTTTCTCGGCATCCTGGCAACATTGAGACCACCGGCACTGGGCGGAGAAATGGAAAAGGGCCGCGCCTATTTCGAACGGGCAATAGAGATTTCCGGTGGTCGCGATCTCAGTGCCAAAGTTGAATTTGCGCGTGGTTATGCACGAACGCTGTATGAAAGAGAGCTACACGACACCCTGCTGCAGGAAGTAATGGCTGCTGATGCAGAGGTGCCGGGTTTTACGTTAACGAATGTACTTGCACAACGTGATGCAGCTGAATTGTTGGCAAGTGCGGACGATTATTTCTAATGAGAATGCCAATAATAAAACAAGGAAGGCGTCGGCAAAAGGATCTACATTGGAGCACGCAAATGAAAATGTTTAGGACAGGTATTGCAGTAATTGTAGTCTTACTAAGTGGCAGCACAGTCGCACTCGCAGCTACGCAGATAAAGATTGCGACACTGGCGCCGCAAAACTCGCAGTGGGCGACGGATTTCACGGCAGGCGCTGCGAAAATCAAGGAACGAACTGAAGGCCGGGTAAACCTGAAGTTCTACTGGGGCGGGGCGCAAGGCGCTGAAGCGAAAGTCTTGCAGAAAATGAAGATCGGCCAGTTACATGGCGGCACATTTTCCCCCAGCGTTTTTCAGGGTCGGTTTCCGGATTTAAATTTATACGGTCTGCCATTTGTATTTCAGTCAGAGGATGAAGTGAACTATGTACGTGAGTTTCTTGATCCACAACTTGAACAAGAATTTGAAGATCTCGGTTATGTGACGTTCGGCTTCGCCAGTGGTGGATTTGCAATCATTTTGTCGAACGAGCCGATACGTGGTCACGCAGATTTAAAGGGCAAAAAAATCTGGTTGCCGGAAGGCGATTTGATCAGCTTTGAAGCAATGAAAGCATTGCAGTTGACGCCGTATCCGTCGTCGCTGACCAACGTGTTAACAGGGCTTCAAACCGGGCTCATCGACGTTGTTGCAATACCGCCAGCGGTTGCAGTAGCTCTGCAGTGGCACACCAAGGTCAAGTATGTCACGCAAGTGCCGGTACTCTATGTAATGGGCTTCATGGCGGTGCAAAAGAAGTCGTTTGCTCGCCTCGATGCAGCTGACCAGGAGATAGTTCGTGAAGTGATGTCAGGCGTGTATACGAGAGTCGGTGAGCGCAGCGTGCAGGAGTCAGAGAACGCGATTGAGGCACTTTTGAGCGTCGGCCTGATAAATATTGAACCTGATCCTGGCGAGTTTGAAAAAATGAGTGATGTCGCGGCCGAGACCAATCAAGAGATGGCGCAGAAGGGCATGTTCTCGCCTGAATTCTTGCAACAAATGCAGTCACACATCAAAGAGTATCGTCAGGATCAAGCCGCCGGTGCTCAATAGTGTCTGATGATTCTCCCGGCATATTGCAACGCCTGGAGCGTTGGGGTACTGCTGCGGAGAACGCATCGCTGGTATTGTTATTAAGCACTATGATCATTCTGGCTGTCGGCCAGATCGTGCTGAGAATATTTTTCAATTTCGGTTTCATCTGGACTGATGAACTGATCAAATTGATCGTGCTCTGGATCGCCCTGATTGCATCGGTAGCCGCAGCTCGCAACAACAGGCACTTGCGTATCGACGTGCTGTCGCATTTCGTCCCGGAAAAATATGCACGCTTTCCGCGAATCATTGTTGAGGCGTTTGCGGCGTCAATGTGTGCGGTATTGGCCTGGTATTCCTGGCAGTACGTACAGCTGTCACTCGAATTCGAGGATACCGTGCTGGTCGACGTACCAGCATGGATCGCCTACATGGTATTGCCGTTGTCATTCGCACTGATGGCGTATCGATTTTTTCTGACGTTCGCTGGTGAAGTGGTTGCGCTTTTCCGTTCCGCAGAAACCGGCGCTGATTCCAGATGATCTTGCTTAGCGTCCTTCTGTTGGTCCTGGCAGTCTTTGGCGCGCCGCTGTTCGCGGTTATTGCGGCAAGTGCAATGCTCGGCTACCAGAAAGAGGGGATCGATCTGATGGCCATTGCCATCGAGATCCTGGGTATTGCAAACATGCCGTTTCTATCGGCAATTCCGCTGTTTACTTTTGCCGGTTACCTGCTCAGTGAAAGCAATGCACCGAAACGACTGGTCCGTTTGACCGGCGCCATGCTTGGCTGGATGCCGGGCGGCCTGGCTTTGGTCTCTCTGGCGGCTTGTGCGTTCTTCACAGCATTTACCGGGGCGTCTGGTGTGACGATC
>QNFK01000153.1 GCA_003645495.1 Gammaproteobacteria bacterium | reverse complement strand
GCCCGCATGGCGCTTTTTAGTGCTCGCCCGTACGACTTGGTATCCAGTCCAACCTCACGCTGATTGACTATTGACTGCTTGTTCGGATGCAAAAACTCGATCGGGTCTTCGATCGTAATGATATGCGAAGACGTCTTTTCGTTGCGATGATTAACCATCGCTGCGAGCGTTGTTGATTTACCGCTACCCGTCGCGCCGACCATCAGTATCAGTCCACGACGCAGCATGACGAGTTCTTTCATCTGCTCCGGCATGCCAAGTTCGTCAAGCGTCGGTAGCTCCGCTGTGATGTAACGCAAAACCATCGCGACGTTACCGCGCTGCTGAAAAACGTTTACGCGAAAACGACCCAACCCTGGTTCCGAGATAGCGAAATCAAGTTCCAGTTCACGGGCAAACCGATCGAGCTGATCTTCATTCATCAATTCGAAGGCAGCCTGCTTTACCATCTTCGGTGTCATTTCGAGTTTGTTAACCGGCATGATCTTGCCGTCGATCTTGATCTTTGCTGGTGCAAACGGCGCGAAGAAAAGGTCAGACGCCTTTTTTTCGACCATCAGTTTGAAAAGTGGTTTTACGTTCATTAGTTACTCAAATCCGTTTAATGCTGACATCCGTAAGAATTCGCGCTAGTAAGTTTTGGCCGTGTCTTCTTCCATAATTCGCAAGCTTTCGGACTGCTGATCTGCAATCGACGATTCGCGTTTACTCTCCAGCTTGATCCGCAGCCTGAGCTCGTTCTTCGAATCGGCATTGCGCATCGCTTCCTCGTATGAAATATCGGCGTCCTCGTAGAGCGTATACAGCGCCTGGTCAAAGGTCTGCATGCCGAGACGCGTCGACTTGGCCATGATCTCCTTGATGTGCCCTACCTCGCCCTTGAATATCAGGTCGGCGATCAGTGGCGAATTGAGCATTATTTCCATCGCTGCAATGCGACCGATACCGGTCTCGCGTGGAACCAGGCGCTGCGAAACGAACGCCTTGGTGTTCAGGGACAAGTCCATGAGCAACTGCGTGCGCCGCTCCTCCGGGAAAAAGTTGATTATCCGGTCGAGCGCCTGGTTGGCGCTGTTCGCGTGTAGCGTGGCGAGGCACAGGTGACCGGTCTCGGAAAACTGGATGCCATACTCCATCGTCTCGCGGTCGCGAATCTCGCCAATCATAATGACGTCCGGCGCCTGTCGCAGGGTGTTTTTCAATGCCGCATGCCAGGTCTCGGTATCCACGCCGACTTCGCGCTGCGTAATGACGCAGCCCTCATGTGGATGTACGTACTCGACCGGATCCTCGATCGAGATGATGTGGCCCTTGGAGTGTTTGTTGCGATGTCCGATCATCGCCGCAAGCGTCGTTGACTTACCGGAGCCAGTGCCACCAACGACGATGACGAGGCCACGCTTGTTCATGACCACGTCTTTCAGTATGGGTGGCAGATTCAAACCTTCGAGCGTCGGTATTTCCGTCGTGATCGTACGCAAGACGGCGCCGACCATGCCTTGTTGAATAAACGCGCTGACGCGGAATCGGCCGATGCCCTGCGGTGCGATCGCGAAATTACATTCCTTGGTGGCGTCGAATTCCTTGACCTGCTTGTCATTCATGATCGAGCGCACCATCATTGCAGACTGGTCAGCGGTCAATGGTGTGTCGGTCGCTTTGTGTACGGAGCCATCGACCTTGATGGCGGGCGGGAAGCCACAGGTGATGAAAAGGTCCGAGCCTTCCTTTTCGACCATTTTCTTAAGCAGGTTCTGCGTCAATCGCACTGCTTGTTCGCGTTCCATTTCCTTCTCTCTCCTCTCAGGCTGCCAGGACTACGGCCGCCCCTTAGAAATTCTCTTTGTTGACGGCGCGGAACCTGGCCTCTTCCTTGTTGATCAGGCCTTTGGACAACAGTTCAGCCAGGTTTTGATCAAGCGTGATCATGCCCTGGCCCTGCCCGGTCTGAATGGCCGAATACATTTGCGCAATCTTGCCCTCGCGGATCAGGTTTCTGATCGCAGGCGTGCCGATCATGATCTCGTGTGCGGCGATTCGCCCGCCGCCGATTTTCTTCAGCAGCGTCTGCGATATCACGGCACGTAACGATTCAGACAACATCGCGCGCACCATTTCTTTTTCGGCAGCAGGAAATACGTCGACAATACGGTCGATGGTTTTCGCTGCAGAACTCGTATGTAAAGTACCGAAAACAAGGTGACCGGTTTCTGCACCGGTCAATGCGAGGCGAATCGTTTCCAGGTCACGCAGCTCACCAACCAGGATAATGTCAGGATCTTCGCGCAATGCCGATCTGAGCGCCTCGTTGAATCCCAGAGTATCCCGATGCACTTCGCGCTGATTGATCAGGGACTTCTTGCTTTCATGCACGAACTCGATCGGATCCTCGATGGTCAGGATGTGATCGGGCTTGTTGTCATTAATGTAATCGACCATCGCCGCTAGCGTGGTCGACTTGCCGCTACCGGTTGGCCCGGTTACCAGCACGATGCCACGCGGATGCATCGAGACATCCTTGAAAATAGCCGGCGCGCCCAGATCATCGAGTGTCAGTATTTCCGAGGGAATCGTTCTGAATACCGCGGCCGAGCCACGGTTTTGGTTGAACGCATTGACGCGGAAACGAGCCAACTTTGGGATTTCAAAGGAGAAATCGGTTTCCAGAAACTCTTCGTAGTCTTTGCGCTGCTTGTCATTCATGATGTCGTACACCATGCTATTGACGTCTTTGGCGGTTACCGCCGGCATGTTGACGCGTTTGATGTCACCATCCACGCGAATCATGGGCGGGACCCCCGCAGATAAGTGCAGGTCGGATGCGTTATTTTTTACCGCGAACGACAATAACTGGGCAACGTCGACTGCCATACTTCTCCCTCTGGAATTGGCTGGTCCGACTTACCATAACCCGGACCCGATGGCTGCCTAGTATAGCGAAGCACCCGGAGCAAAACGTGATAAGAGTCACGGAAAACTTTCGTAAAATCCAAGATTTGCTGGCGAAAGCTGCTGCAGATGCGGGGCGCCCTGCGGACCATATACGTCTGCTCGCCGTCAGCAAGAAAAAGCCGCTGGAGGCCATCCTGGCCGCAGCATCCGCCGGACAGCGGGATTTTGGCGAGAATTTTGTTCAGGAGGGCATTGGCAAGATTGCCGCGTGTGGTCGTGACGACCTGACCTGGCACTTTATCGGCCATCTGCAGGCCAACAAAACCAAAGCGGTCGCCGAAAATTTCCAGTGGGTGCATACAGTCGATCGGCTGAAAATTGCCAGGCGGCTCAGCCAGCAGCGACCCGAGAGCATGGCAGACCTGAACATCTGTATTGAGGTCAATGTCGACGCTGAGGAGAAAAAATCCGGTGTATCACCCGCCGAATTGCCAGATCTCGCAGCTGCTATAGCGGAGTTGCCGCGACTGCGCCTCCGCGGACTGATGTGCCTGCCGGCGATCCGGCACGACTTCGACGAGCAAAGAAAGCCATTCGCGGCCCTGAATGCGATGTCGAAAGCGTTACAGGCATCCGGCCTGGAACTCGATACGCTTTCCATGGGCATGTCCGCAGACTATGCTGCCGCGATTCACGAGGGTGCGACCATGGTCCGCATCGGTACGGCCTTGTTCGGTGCGAGATAGGCGTTAGCCCAAACATTGATTGAGCGGGCCAGAAATTTAACTGATGGTGCTGCAATGTTCGGAGAACAATGAATGATTGATACGATAGTAGGACTTATCGGTGGCGGAAATATGGCACGCGCCATTGGCGGCGGTTTGTTGCGCGGCGGCATGCATGCAACGGATCTTATGATCGCCGAACCCAATGCCGAACAGTGCGAATTTTTGCGCAAGGAACTTTACGGCGCGATGGTCACGGAAAACAACAGTACTGTCGCCGCGGCTGCAGAAACGCTGTTGTTCGCGGTAAAACCGCAGATTCTCAAGGCAGTTTGCGAGGACCTGGCGAGCGTTGTCCAGAAATCAAAACCGCTGATCATGTCGATCGCGGCCGGTCCGAAAATCGACGATATCGATAGCTGGCTGGGTGGCGGTTTGTCCGTCGTGAGGGTGATGCCGAATCAACCTGCATTGATCGACCAGGGTATTTCGGCCCTGATTGCCAACGAGCGCACCAGCACTACCGGGCGTGATATGGCAGAAAAAATCATGAGCGCCGTTGGTCAGGTTGTCTGGCTCGATTCAGAGGGTAAAATGGATGCTGTAACCGCAGTATCCGGCACGGGGCCATCGTATTTCTATTTGTTGATTGACGTGATGATCGAATCGGCAATGAAATATGGCATTGACGAAAATACTGCACGAACACTGGCTGTTGAGACAGCACGCGGCGCAACCTCGCTGGCAGCAGCTGAAACCGAATCGATGTCGTCTCTGATCGAGCGGGTGCGCTCGCCTGGCGGCACCACGACAGCTGCCTTTGATTGCCTCGATGCGGCAGACGTTCGTGGTATCTTAGCGGCAGCGATCGACGCAGCAGAAAAACGCGCCGCAGAATTGGCCAAAGACGCCGGATCGGCATAAAGAACAGTATCCGTATGACACAAGCTCTCTATTTCATCGTCAAAACGTTAGCGCAGCTCTACCTGCTCTTGTTGCTGCTGCGTTTCTGGCTGCCCTGGTTCAACGTGGATTTTCGCAATCCTATGGCGCAGGGCGTGTTACGACTGACATCGCCACTGATCGCCCCGCTGCGCCGCCTTCTCCCTCCTGTTGGACGCCTGGACACTGCCACTATCCTGGTTGCGTTGGCTATCGAGTACCTCCTGGTGGTCTTTCTGCTGTCAATTCGCGGCATCAGCGTTGGCTTCGTACCGATCGCCGTCACCGCTTTTTTTGAGCTCATCATTCTCAGCCTGAACCTGCTCTTTTTCATCATCCTGATCAGGATTGTTCTGAGCTGGGTCGCACCAGGTAATTACAGCCCGGTTACAGCAATGTTGAATGCGCTGGCTGAGCCCGTACTACGACCATTCCGCCGCATGATTCCGCCAATTGGTGGTCTCGACATCTCGCCTATATTTGCCATCATTCTTTTGCAGGCCGCAATAATCATATTGCAGACATACAAACCCATTCCCTTTTGAATAATTCGGATGAGAAATAATTCGGATGCGATTCTCGTATAGGCGATGCATCGCGAATTGCCGGTGACCCAAAAACTATTGATAGCCGTTCGGGTCAGTCCACGCGGCAGTCGCAGCGAAATCGTCGGCGTCAAGGATGGTCGCCTGCGAATAAAAACGACAGCACCACCAGCGGACGGCAACGCCAACAAAGACGTCATCAGACAGCTGGCAAAGGCGTTCAAAGTTCCTCCGTCCCGAGTGGCGCTTAAGAAGGGCGCGACGGGACGCAACAAGACCTTCCTGATCGATAGCCCGCAGGTCGTACCTGACTGGGTTCGTGAGGTGGTGCCTGGCGGGGGATCGCCTGGGCCCGGCAGCTAAAATGGCGTAGGACTGGTGCCGCCAATGGGCTATAGTCGGGACACAGACAGATCTGCAGGTCACGGGGGATAGCAGAACATGAAAACAATTGGCATAACCATCGCTCTGGTATGTAGTTCTCTACTCGTTGCCTGCGGCGGACCCACTGTAGATACACCCGTTCCTCAGGCGGAAGATGCCGGCAACTCCTTCGTCGATATCGGCGAGCACATCG
>QNFK01000152.1 GCA_003645495.1 Gammaproteobacteria bacterium | reverse complement strand
CGGCGCTACCAGTACCTGGATGGTCAAGGTGAGATCGGCTTCATATCATCTGTGACAGAGCCGTTTTGTGGTTCATGCAGCCGTGCGCGCCTGTCGGCCGACGGCACTTTGTATACATGCCTGTTTGCGACAACCGGAACGAATTTGCGGGTGCCACTCAGAGAAGGCGCGAGCGATGCAGATATCGCAGAGATTCTGCAGCGTGTCTGGCTGGGGCGGAAGGACCGCTATAGTGAAACGCGCCATGTCGAACCGGCCGAGCAACCATTGGTGAACAAGGTCGAGATGTACAGGATGGGCGGCTGACAAGTCGCAAGACATATGACGAAACTTAGCCACATCGATAAAGCGAACCAGCCAACAATGGTTGATGTCAGTCACAAGGCACAGACTGACCGGGAAGCACACGCGCGCACGATCGTGGAATTCCCAGAGGAAGTCGCTCAACGATTTTCTGACGGCGACATACAAAGCGCCAAAGGTCCTGTCTTCGCCACGGCGATCGTGGCCGGTGTCATGGCGGCGAAACGGACGCATGAATTGATTCCGTTCTGTCATCCCCTTGGCCTGGATAGCTGCAAAATCACAATAGCGCTGGATGAACAGGATCGTGCAGTTATTGATTGTCGTTGCAAGGTGCATCATCGAACAGGCATTGAGATGGAAGCGCTGACCGGCGCCAGTGTCGCGGCGCTGACCGTCTACGATATGTGTAAAGCCTTGTCGCACGAAATTGTGATCCGCGAGACGCGTCTGATTTCCAAGACCGGTGGCAAAGAGGATTATTTCAGTGACAGCGCGTGAACCGGTTTGGGGCCTGGTACTTGCGGGCGGTAAAAGCCGCCGCATGGGCAGCGACAAAGCGTTGTTACGGCAGAACGGGCAGACACAGTTAAGCCGCACCGTCGCATTGCTTGAGGCGCAACTTGAGCGGGTGTTTGTATCGACAACCGCCGCTCAGGCTGATGATGCAGAGCGCAGCCAGTTTGACCAGGTTGTTGATCGATACGATGACATGGGACCCGTTGCCGGCATCCTCTCTGCAATGGACAGCAACGCAGAGGTAAGTTGGCTCGTGCTGGCCTGCGATTTGCCGAATGTTGACGAGGCGACCATTGCATACTTGCTGGAAAATTTATCTCCGGATCATCCGGCAACAGCGTATCGCAGCACTCATGATGATTTGCCCGAGCCTTTGTGTGCGATCTATCGGCCGGAGGCGCGCGAAGTCATAGATGGTTTTGTAGAGCAGGGCATGAATTGCCCGCGCAAAATCCTGATCAAATCCAATACGCATTTGCTGGAACAACCGAACCCGGCAGCTCTGCACAACATCAACACGCCGGAAGATCTTGCCGGCACCGGAATTACGCTCGCCTCATGAAAAAAAATATTACCGTTCGTTATTTCGCCGGCTTTCGTGAGCATGCGGGCCTCGGTGAGGAAGACCTCAGTATCGATGCGGCTACCGCCAGCGACGTATATGAGCAACTTAAGCACCGACACGGCTCGTCCGAGCCGCAGGGTCATTGCAAAGTCGCAATTAACGACGAAATGGCGGACTGGAACTCACCGATAAACGACGGTGATACGGTGTTGTTGTTTCCACCCGTGGCCGGAGGCTGACGTGATGCGGGTGACTGACAGCACTATTGAGCCCGAAAAGTTACGCGACGAACTGCTGGATGCAGCTGCTGGCGCGTACGTTGGCTTTGAAGGCTGGATCAGGAACCAGAATGAAGGGCAGGCGGTCCTGCGACTGGAATATGAAGTTTATGAGCCGCTTGCAATCAAGGAAGGCGAGATAGTGATAGCGGAGGCGAAAGCAAAATTTCCGATTTTGCATGCACAGTGTGTGCATCGCTCCGGTTTGCTGGAGATTGGTGAGTGCGCGGTTTGGGTGGGAGTTACCTCGGCACATCGGGACGAGGCGTTTGCGGCTTGCCGTTACATCATTGACCAGGTGAAAGTGCGGCTACCGATCTGGAAGAAAGAACACTATGTTGAGGGCCACTCCGGCTGGGTAAATTGTGAACGTTGTGCTGAACACAAAGACGCGCGCTCAGCGAAAAAAGTTGCCGTTTAGGAAGTTCGCTCGAGGTCACTGCGCCGGTCAATATCCAGTGCCGCAGGTTCAAATTCGACTAACTTAACCCGCTCGCTGTTAGCTTCGATAATCGAGCGCGCTCCGCGATCTCCACTTAACCGCAGCAGATCAGCAAAATCCCTTCGCGGAAAAATAACAGGCGGTCCTGACGTCCCGGCATACGCACTGGCGACAATGGAATTCTCCGAGGCTTGCCAGGTATCCACCAGCAACTGCAAATGCGTGCTGGTGATTAATGGCTGGTCTGCCAGCAAAAGCAGTACGGCGTCCGCAACTTCTGCAATACTGCGAATGCCACATTCGATCGAGCTTGCAAGGCCCTCTGCGAATTGTGGGTTGACGACGAAGAAGCCGGCCAACGGCGCACAGATTTCGCTTACCCGCTGCCAGTCATTGCCGGCGACCAGGACACTGTGTGACCCACAAACAGCCTCTGCAAGCCGTACTGAACGCAGCACCAGCGGCACACCCTGGTAATTTTCCAGCTGTTTGGTATTGCCGAAACGACTGGACTGGCCAGCGGCAAGCACGATAGCGAATACGGATTTTCCCTTCATTGCCTGAATTTTATAGAGAATTTCCAAAGATCAACACCTGCGGTTAACGCAACTCACAAAGCCCGGTCAAAAAAATCCAAAATCGGCGCAGCAATATGGTGGTTCCAATAGCCCCATGTTTATTGGCTTTCAGGGATACAGGGGGCGAAATTCGCAACATTGCGGGCAAGAAAACTTGCTCTGCCGCCAGCTTCTGTGTATTTCTTGCAGTGCACCAATCGGAGCGGGAACACCTGTGTTTGAGCCAAAATATACAGCTGGGCAATTAAGGATTCGGATTTGCACCTGATAAAATCAATCGAAGACGCGAAAGCACTGGAAGGCGAAGAAGTCGGCCTTTCGGACTGGATGGTCATTGACCAGCAGATGATAGATCGATTCGCAAAAGCGACCGAGGACTATCAATGGATTCATGTGGACACTGCCCGGGCGGCTCGTGAACTGCCGGAAGGCAAAACCATTGCGCATGGCTATATGACGTTGGCACTCATTCCTGCCCTGACAGGAGGATTTGTCGAAGTCGAGAATCTCGCGAAAGCGGTGAATTTCGGTTGCAACAAGGTGCGCTTCTATTCGCCCGTTCCTGTCGGCAGCAAAGTGCGGGGCAGGGCGACGGTAATTCAGGCTCGCATACGTGGCGGTGCGTTACATCTTTTGTCGCAAATAAAAGTAGAAATTGAAGGTGTCAAAAAGCCGGCGTGTGTCGCCGAGACACTGGGCATTTATTTCTTCGCCGAAATAGAGCAACCTGCCGCTCAGACGGCCTAAAATTTATTGTCGGTTTGCCGGCGTAACCCAGTCAGAAAAAGATTCAGTAGCATGCGCTGCTGTGACAGTGTGCGAAAATCGTCAGCTCTACTGTCAGGAATCTGTGCCGAAAATCACGTTTCGTAATGACGTTTGTTTCTTCGGGCTCGCAATGACGTTGGTGCTATCCAGTCGCTTAGTTCAGGCATTGCCTTACAGCGTCTGTACGATCAAGTCTGATTTATTACACTTATCTTGTTTGCAGCCACCCTGGCAGAAAGCTGTACGGGTCAATATCGACCTTCTGGTTAAAGCTTACGGCGTTTTCATCCAGTAGTTTTTGCATGCTGCCGTCTTTGCAAGCGTCGAATAATTCCGTTGCGCCACCTATATATTGTCCGCCTATAAATATTTGCGGAATGGTTTTGGAGTCTGTGCGTTCACGCAATGCGGCCCTGATGTTGCCGCCCTTGTTGTCCTCCTGGTATTCGAGCGAGTCGAGATCGATTGCGCGATAAGTTATGTCGTAGGTCGCGAGCATTTTGCGTACTGACCAGCAAAATTCACACCATTCCAGCGCAAAAAGCACCACCGGCTGTTTCTCGTCGCTGATGGCTTCGCTGAGAAATTGGTTGGCATCTGCCGGAGCAGCGACGACCGGCTCTTCCTCCTCAACTGGTGCTGCTGGTGGCGGTGCATCGAATCTGTAACCAGGCGTTGACCTTGCTATGTCGACTTCGTCCGCCGTCATGTCGGCCGGAATGTCCTCGAACAAGGGAGTCGTCAGATAGCGCTCACCGGTGTCCGGCAACATGCAAAGAACTGTCGAACCCTTTTCTTCCGTCTTGCAGACTTCAAGCGCGCCAGCGAGTGTTGCGCCTGCAGAAATACCGACGAAAATTCCTTCCTCGGTTGCCAGTGCCCTGGAAAGTCGCAGTGATTCGGTTCCGCTTACCGGAACTATTCTGTCGATAACATCCAGCGCAACGGTGTCCTCAGTTAGTTTCGGAATAAAATCCGGACCCCAGCCCTGCATCAGGTGCGGGCGGAATAGTGGATGGCTTTCCGCCGGCGTGCCATCGGCAAGTTTTTCCTGCGGGATGCCACTGCCGAGTATCTGTGAATTGTCCGGCTCGCAAACGATGATGCGAATATCCGGCCGTTCTTTTTTCAGGACACGGGACACGCCTTTTAATGTGCCACCGGTGCCGAATCCGGTTACCCAGTAGTCCAGCCTCTCGCCTTCGAAGTCCGCCAGTATTTCGGGCGCCGTGGTTTTTGAATGGGCGTTCGCGTTGGCCTCATTTTCGAATTGCCGACACAAAAACCAACCGTGTTTCTCTGCCAGTTCAGTTGCTTTTGCCAACATTCCGCTACCCTTCATCCCCGCCGGGGTCAGCACAACCTTGGCACCGAGAAAGCGCATCAACTTGCGTCGTTCGATGCTGAAGCTTTCCGCCATCGTCACGACCAGGGGGTAACCTTTTTGCGCGCAGACCATCGCGAGTCCGATGCCGGTATTGCCACTGGTCGCCTCAATGACGGTCTGGCCAGGTTTCAGCATGCCGGACTGCTCTGCATCTTCAATTATGCCGAATGCCAGGCGATCTTTGACGGATCCGGACGGATTGAATGACTCTACCTTGGCGTAGAGGTTAATCCCCTCTGGGGCGAGCTTGTTCAGCCGTACAACCGGCGTGCGTCCTATGGTCTCGAGAATGTTGTCGAATTTGCGTGCCATCCTGGATGGTCCTTTTTATTATTGGCGTCGATTCGGCGCGCGAACCGCGACTGCCGGAGATCAGAGCATAGCAAAGTACGCAGGCCAGGCCGCTTTCCATGGCTAATTGCAGCCAATCGAGCAAAAATCGACAGCTTTTCCCGCCAGCGCTTGCAGTCAGACCCTGTTGTTCTGTTAAATGACCAGTCCATCCCCTGCTGAATAATCAAAAAGAGGTAAAAGAATGCAAGGACTGATGATGGACACGCCATTGTTGATCTCCTCGATTCTGCGTCACGCCGATCGAAATTATGGTGATCGCGAGATTGTCTCCGTGACGGCGGACAATCCTCTGCATCGGTACACCTATGCGGACTGCTTTCGCCGCGCCCGGCAACTTGCCAATGCGCTCGATAAACTTGGCCTGTCCCAGGGTGACAGGGTCGCGACGGTCGCCTGGAACGACTATCGCCACCTTGAGGCCTATTACGGAATAGGCGGGGCTGGTTACATTTGCCACACCATCAACCCGCGGCTTTTCCCGGAACAGGTTGTCTTTATCATCAACCATGCTG
>QNFK01000151.1 GCA_003645495.1 Gammaproteobacteria bacterium | reverse complement strand
CGCAGCGCACTGGGATTCATTTCATGGGTGTTTTCGATGATGCACATCGGGGTCTTTCCTGAAGCCGTCTGCTGCAGGATGAAAACCTTGACCATGTTGAGAAGTTCGTTGACCGAATTGAATTTATGCTCGAAACCGAACTCGCTCAACATTGCTTCAAGCAACGCGGTGGTGTTCAGCCCGGCGCCATCAACCACCGCCATCGCGCTTTTCGTGCCCTGTAACTCGGCAAAATGCCGGATAATCGTTGTCTTGCCGGACAATGTCGGGCCTTGAAAGAGTCCCAGGCCATGGAAATTCTTATAAGTCTGCTCGAGGAATTCGAACGCTGCCTCCTGCGCCGCGTAGCCGACAAAGACCAACGGCCGCCCGTGCGAGCGAAACGGTTGCTCCTGTAGTCCGGCGGCACGTAGTTCCATATTCTTGAACCCGGTGGCAGTTGTAATTTGTCTTTCTGATACAGTTACTTTCCAAATACAATCGACGTGAAAAAGTAACGCGGTCAATCAGTCTACTTTTCGCTCGAACTTCTTGCAAACCGCTTTTCGTTATTTTCTTTGCTATCAGAGAGACACAAATTATTACAGGTAATTTACATTATAATTGGCCTGTTAGTTATTGGTATATAACATAAAAATGATATTCGCGATCAACACGAAAACTGTCGTCGAACACAGACAGATGAGGCTAGGACTTTGACTGCAATGCTGTCTGGAAAAGACCTCTGCCTGTTGCGCGGTGATCGCTGTCTCTTTCAAAATTTAAATTTTGCGCTGAACAGTGGCGAGTTGTTACTGGTTGAGGGCAAAAACGGTTGCGGCAAGACCAGCTTGCTGCGCGCAATTGCCGGATTGCTTGAATTCGAAACGGGCCAGGTCGACTGGAACGGTCAATCCATCATGGCAGACCACCAGGTTTTTTGCTCCGACCTCGTGTGGTTGTCGCACAGAGTTGGTTTTAAAGGCGATCTGACCCTCGTAGAAAATTTGTCGTTTGAAACTGGTCTTCGAGCCACGTCTGCAGACCTTCTCGAACCGTCTCTTGATCGACTCGGCCTCACACCACTTACAGGGCTGCCATTTCGCGCCTTGTCAGCAGGCCAGCAACGGCGTGTCGCCCTTGCACGCATGCTGATGGCCAAGGCGCCGCTGTGGATGATGGACGAGCCCTTCACTAACCTCGATAGTGGGGGTCAGGCGCTGGTGCGCGAGCTCATCGCGGAGCACCTGGCAGGCAATGGCCTGTGCGTGGTTGCATCACATCAGGATATCCAGCTGGATGCACCAGTGATACGGGTGCCACTCTGATGACCAGCCGCGAAGACACTATGCCGGGATTGTGGCAGGGCTTTATGGCCGTCATCAGGCGCGACCTGTTGCTGGCCTGGAAACGGCCTGGTGACATTTTGAACCCGTTGTTCTTTTTCGCGATGGTCTGCACGCTATTCCCTCTGGCCGTAGGGCCAAGCTCGGAACAGCTGTCCATCAGTGGTCCCGGCATTGTCTGGGTCGCTGCGCTGCTGGCGACCCTGTTATCGCTCAACAGCCTTTTTCTCAGTGATTTTGAGGATGGCAGCCTCGACCAGCTCATTTTGAGTCCGCAACCCTTGCCATTGCTGGCACTCGGCAAAACTGTTGCGCACTGGCTCTCTGCCGGTTTGCCGTTGGTACTGGTGTCGCCCCTGGTTGCCGTTACTTTCCAGATGCCCGGTCGAACGGTGGGCGTCATGATGTTGACGCTGACCTTCGGCACGATCAGCCTGAGTTTGCTTGGCGCAATCGGTGCGGCGCTTACCGTCGGGCTGCATAGGGGAACGGCGCTGCTAAGTTTGCTGATCCTGCCCCTGGCAATGCCCGTATTGATATTCGGCGCCAGGACCGTCGCACTGGCTGCTGCGAATGATGCAGTATCCGCCGGCATTTACTTTCTCTCTGCCTATTGCATATTGGCCTTGACACTCGCACCATTCGCGACGGCTGCAGCATTGAAAATCAGCAACGAGTAGTCCAACAACTATGTGGAAATTCCTGCACAAACTGGCGTCACCGCCGCATTTTTACGACCTGTCGGCGAAAATCATCCCGTGGTTCGTCGTGCCTGGCACGATACTCATTATTTACGGGACGATCGCAGGCCTGTTCTATGCACCGCCCGATTATCAGCAGGGCGATGCCTTCCGCATTATCTATGTACACGTGCCAGCTGCTTATCTTTCGATGCTCGCCTACACGCTAATGGCCGTGTCAGCCGGAATTGGCCTGATCTGGCGAATCAAGCTGTCACACGCGGTCGCGGCTGCAGCGGCACCGCTGGGCGCCTGGTTCACGTTTCTGGCCCTGATCACAGGATCGATCTGGGGTCGGCCGATGTGGGGAACCTGGTGGGAGTGGGGCGATCCAAGACTGACGTCCGAACTGATCATGCTGTTCCTGTATTTTGGCTATATGGCGCTGCGAGCCGCGATTGATGACACGACCAAGGCAGATAAAGCCAGTGCTGTACTGGCGCTCGTCGGCGCTGTGAATATTCCGATTATTCACTTCTCAGTCGAATGGTGGAGTTCGTTACACCAGGGAGCAACGATTGTGCGCGCAGACGGGCCTGCAATGCCGACTGAAATGCTCTTCCCGTTGCTGGCCATGATCCTGGGTTTCTCGTTGGTTTTCGGTGCATTGTTGCTGGGCAGGGTGCGCTCCGAGGTGCTGTTCCGTGAACGCCGTTCGCGCTGGGTAAAGAACGTGGTTTTGGCGTCGGGAGAGCAGGGATGATGGAAGCACTGGCGATGGGCGGTTACGGTGGATACGTATGGAGTTCTTTTGGTTTGACCCTGATTGTCGTCATCATTTGCGTGGTGCAGGTCAAACGCCGGCATCAACAGGTATTTAGCGACATCAAAACGCGCCTTCGCGCGATGGAAACAGATCAATGAAACCAAGACAACAACGAATGCTCGCGGTGGGCCTTGCCGGTGCCGGCATTGTGATTGCGGCCGTTTTGACGCTGCAGGCGTTCAAAGAAAACATGATGTTCTATGTTGAGATTTCGGAGGTTGCGCAGGGCAATTATCCGCAGGATCGCAATTTTCGGGTTGGTGGCCTCGTCGTCGATGGCAGCGTAAAACGACAACCCGGCGAATTGGAAGTCGAGTTCGCCGTCTCGGATCTCGAAAACGAGTTGGTAATTACCTATGACGGCATTCTTCCGGACCTGTTTCGCGAAGGTCAGGGCATTATCGCCCACGGACAGATGGGCGATGATGGCACGTTTGTGGCGGATGAGGTCCTCGCAAAACATGATGAAAATTACATGCCGCCGGAGGTTGCCGACACACTGGCCAAACACGCTGCGGCGAAAGAAGCTGCACTCAAAGCAGAACAGGTACAACCGTGATACCTGAGATTGGGCATTTTGCGCTGATCCTGGCGCTCTCGCTGGCTGTATGCCAGGGCGTCCTGCCGCTGATTGGCGCTTACCGCAATGACGTTGCAATGATGAGCGTCGCGCACCCGGCAGCACTTGGCCAGCTCGTGTTTGTCATTATTTCTTTTGGCTGCCTGACCTGGTCATTCCTGGAGAGTGACTTTTCGGTTTTGTATGTCGCCAATCACTCGCAGCTGGCGTTGCCGACGATTTACAAGATTTCTGCCGTCTGGGGCGCACACGAGGGCTCCTTGTTGCTTTGGGTCCTGCTGCTCGCGGGCTGGACTGTTGCTGTCAGTCGTTACAGCTCCGATTTACCCGATTCCTTTGCCGCGCGGGTTATAGGCGTTCTTGGCTTACTCAGTTGCGGCTTCCTGTTGTTTACCTTGCTGACATCAAATCCGTTTGAGCGGCTGATTCCGGCTCCTATGGATGGCGCCGACCTTAATCCACTGTTGCAGGATCCGGGCCTGGCTATTCACCCACCTATTCTTTACGCGGGTTATGTGGGCTTTTCCGTGGCCTTTGCGTTTGCCATCGCCGCAATGCTGGCTGGTAACCTGGACCAGGCGTGGGCTCGCTGGACACGCCCCTGGACCACGTGGGCATGGCTGTTTCTGACAATCGGCATCGCGCTGGGTAGCTGGTGGGCTTACTACGAACTCGGTTGGGGTGGCTGGTGGTTCTGGGACCCGGTGGAGAACGCATCTTTCATGCCATGGCTTGCGGGTACGGCGCTGATTCATTCTTTAGCCGTCACCGAGAAGCGGGGGCTGTTCAAGAGCTGGACATTGCTGCTTGCGATAACGGCATTTTCATTGAGCCTGCTCGGTACGTTCCTGGTTCGTTCCGGCATCCTGATTTCCGTGCACGCTTTTGCAACGGATCCTGGACGCGGTCTGTTTATCCTTGGATTCCTCGGCGTAACCATTGGCGGCGCTTTGACGCTATACGCGTGGCGAGCGCCTGGACTTGATTCAGACGCCGGCTTCCGCGGATTCTCCAGGGAAACATTCCTGCTGTTGAACAATGTACTTCTGGTCATTGCCACGGCACTTATCCTCGCCGGCACACTCGCACCGCTAATTGTAGAAGTATTCGAAGCCGGCAAGATTTCTGTTGGACCACCGTGGTTTGAAATTGCGTTTGCGATTCCGATGTTGCCACTGGTTTTGCTGATTGGCGTAGGCATGCATACCGCGTGGCGTAGCCAGGCATTCCAACCCTTGTTTGATCAACTCAAGATTCCGGCGCTTTTTGCAATTGTCGCCGGCATTTTGATTCCGATTGTTGCCTACGGTCGCTTTGGTCTGTTGCTGACCGTTGGTGTCACTGCAGGCATCTGGATCATGGTCGTTTCGTTGATCCATCCTGTGCGCTCCTTGCGCCGCGCACCGGGCACGCCCGGTATATCGCGTGGGGTACTTGGCATGTCAGTCGCACATTTCGGTGTTGGCATGTTCGTGATTGGTGTGACAATCGTGTCAGCGTTCACTGAGGAAATTGATATCAGCGTGCGCCAGGGTGAATCAGTTTCGGTTGCCGGTTACGATTTCGAGTTACGCAGCTTGCGTAATGTCGAGGGACCCAATTACCAGGCAGTCGAGGGCGAGATTGATATTCGCAAAAACGGCGAGTTTGTCGGCCAACTTCGACCACAGAAACGAACCTACCTGGTACAGCAGAGCCCGATGACAGAAGCCGGCATCGAGGCGAGTTGGAACAGAGATCTGTTTGTCGCGTTGGGTGATCCGTTGGGCAACGATGCATGGAGCTTGCGTGTGCAATACAAACCGATGATTCGGTTTATCTGGATGGGTGCATTTGTTATGGCACTTGGTGGAATGATTGCCGCGAGCGATCGCCGCTATCGACTGACCGCCAAAGCAAAAGAGAAGGCGACTCGACTGAGCGGAGAGCCAGCCTGATGATGCGTTACCTCGCACCATTGGTGATTTTCGCGATCATGATTCCTGTATTCATGGTTGGTCTGAAGCGTGACCCAACGATGTTACCGTCGCCTTTTCTCGACAAGCCCGCTCCGGAATTTGAATTACCGAAACTGAAAGACCTTAGCCAAACGGTAAGCAACAAGGATTATGCGGGCCAAGTTGCGTTGGTCAATGTCTGGGCGACCTGGTGTGTTGGTTGCCGCCAGGAACATGAATTTCTCATACGCTTGTCGCAGGAAAATCCGTTACCGATTTACGGCCTGAACTGGCGTGATCGTCGCGAGGACGGACTTGCCTGGCTGCAACAGCTTGGCGATCCCTATGTGGCCTCCGGCTACGATGCAGACGG
>QNFK01000150.1 GCA_003645495.1 Gammaproteobacteria bacterium | reverse complement strand
TAGATATTGGCTTTTTTACGTTCGCCGGATGGCAGTTCTATGTTGAGGTCGTACAGTAACTGGCCGTCGACCATCGCCATGCGCAACTCTTCTTCCTGAGTTGCATTGATTAACATTCTTTTCATGATGCCCTTCTTGATAGTTTTTATCGGGCAGCAGGCGGGTGTGGCTTAATGAGGGCGATGCGGCGGAGCAGGGGAATACGTACAAAGACGCCAGGTAAGAATTACCTGCGTTCAGATTGACAAACTTCGGTCGGAGCTGATTTTCGAAAACCAGGTCCAGCAGAAAACTGATCATTTATACCCTGCGGCTGTGCCGCGTCGGCGCTCGCCGGTATACCGTGCTAGCTGCCGTGGAATCTGGTCTTGCGCATCGCAAGGCCAGAATTGAATACATTTTTGCTCGTTGGACGGGTCTTGCCGTTCAGGAGAAAAAATCGAATGTGCGGCGGGGAAAAAGCCCCCTGTACCGTCACAGGGAGGTAATATAGCACAGCATCGCGCTTCGGCAATGTGAAATAAGTCATTGACCTCACTAAAATAAGTTCCATTTTTATGAATTCCAGTGCCAATTCAGAGCAGGGTGTCCGGCAAACGGGCGTACGCAAGGTTCGCGTTGACGGCGATATGGCCGGCCAGCGGCTGGACAATTTTCTGCGCCGCGAGCTGCCTGGATTGCCGCGCAGTCGCCTGTACCGGATTCTGCGCCGTGGCGAGGTAAGAGTGAATGGGGGTCGCGTCCGGGCAGATTACCGGCTCGAGGATGGTGACGAAGTCCGCATTCCGCCAGCGCGTATCAGTACTGGCCCCGGAGCGGCACCCCCGGGACGTGTTGCCAGCCTGGAAAAGCGGATTATCTATGAAGACAAGCGCCTTCTGGTCATCGACAAGCCCAGTGGCGTCGCCGTGCACGGGGGCAGTGGCATCAGTCATGGGGTCATCGAACTGCTGCGCGAAGCCCGTCCGGATTTGCGGGATTTGTCGCTGGCGCATCGTCTTGATCGGGAAACGTCGGGGTGCCTGGTACTCGCGAAACGCCGTAGCGCCCTGCGTGAATTGCATGAGAAATTTCGTGAAGGAATTGTGGAGAAAAGCTACCTCGCCCTGGTGGTCGGTGACTGGCAATTTGGTGAGCACCTGGTCGACGCGCCCTTGTATGTGCAGCATCGACAAAATGGTGAGCGGCATGTTGTTGTGCGTGTTTCGGGGAAGCCTGCGCAAACAAAGTTTCGCCTGTCACGCACTTATGGAAAGTTCAGCTTGTTGCAATGTCAGCCGCTGACAGGACGTACTCACCAGATTCGCGTGCATGCAGAGCATATGGGCCACCCGCTGGCTGGTGATGAGCGTTATGGGGATTCAAAGGCGAACGCAATGGCGAAAAAACTGGGATTAAGGCGTTTGTTTTTGCATGCTCAGTCGATTTCATTTCCTGATGCAAGTGGCACCGAACAGCATTTCGTGGCACCGCTCGCGGATGACCTGGAAAGGTTTTTGAGCAAGGGTTTGGCCAGGTCGCGGAACCGGCCCATTCGCGGCTAAAGCCGCACCTACAGATTGGCACAGACCGTAGGAGCGGCTTTAGCCGCGAATTGGTCGGTACATACCCACAACACCACAATTCAAGCCACTAAATACCCCAACTCCTGCAACCTCCCGGCCAACCAGATCATAGGCAAACCAATCAGCGCAGTCGGGTCATCGGTAGTGACCGAATCGAACAGCACAAAGCCGGCACCCTCGATCTTGAAGCTTCCAGCGCAATCGTAGGGTTTGTCATGGTACAGATAGGCGTCCGCCAGGCGCCGGTCAAACTGGCGAAATCTCACTGTTGTCTTGTCAATGTGTTCATAGCGGCGACGGCTCGCAGCATCCAGAACGCAAACTGCTGTCAGGAAACTTACCGAGCGCCCGGATGCAGCCAGCAATTGTTCTACCGCTTTTTGATGATCACCCGGTTTGCCCAACACGACGCCATCGAGTACCGCGAGTTGATCTGCGCCGATGACCAGGGCATCACGATTCGTACTCGATACCGCTTCCGCCTTTTCCCGTGCCAGGCGGCCGGCCAGTGCTTCAGGGTCCTCTCCCTCTGCAGCCGACTCATCTATATCAGGTGCGACCATCTGGTAGTCGTCAAGAAAACGATCCAGCAGACTCTGGCGGTAGCGCGAAGCTGATGCCAGCAGGATCGGGGCGGCGGAGGGGTTTTGCATATGTAATCAGTATGTTGTGGTGTTTTGTTAATTGTAGCGGCTTTAAGCGGCGCACAATCGCAAAATCACCGCCCGCAGGTGAAACGAACCTTTGACAGCAGCGGGTGTCCTCCTTATCATGCGCGCGCCATGGCCAATCCACTGCTAGATCACGCGTCGCCAGGAGATCTTGCGGACCGCGGGCAAACCTTTGAAACTGAAGGGAAAATTCAAGATTTTAAGCGCTTGCTTGAAATTGTTGAGGCAGATCTGGCCGAAGTTCCTGCGCAACTTGTGCCCGCACAATGGCGCATGGCGCCGGTCGGGATTAAACTCGATTTTTCCTGGGCCGATAGCAAGAAGGAATTTCCGGCGCTGACGGGCCAGGTGACGGCGAACATTGCAGCCCTGTGTCAACGTTGTCTCGAACCCTGTGAGATAGCCGTTGAGACAGAGTTGAAGATGGTTTTGGTGAAGGAATCGCCGCGGTTGAAGGCAGCAGAGACAGCGTTCTCTGAATTTGAAGTTTGGGAGCTTGCAGAGGATACGATCCGGCCTCTGGATATTGTGGAAGAGGCGCTGATTATGGCTTTGCCATTGTCGCCGCTGCACTCGTCGCGAGACTTGTGCGGTCAACTGGCAGATGATGTAGTGCAGGAAAAATCTGGCACTGCCCGGCCGTTTGCGGACCTGAAGTCGCAAATGGGCAAATGAATTAATAAGTGTCAGGCCGGGTGGCCTGGCGGGTAACATGGAATTTAATGATGGCCGAAAAGTGCCATCGTTTGCAGGAGAATAAAATGGCTGTTCAAAAAAGTCGCAGGACCCCATCCACTCGCGGCATGCGACGTGTGCATGACAAGCTCAAGAACCCGACGCTTTCGGTAGATCCGACGTCAGGAGAGACTCACCTGCGGCATCGCGTCACACCTGACGGTTTCTATCGCGGCAACCAGGTTGTCGTGCAAGTCGAAGAAGACGTCGAAGAGTAGGCGTTCTCGATCTCAGGAACGGTGAATCGAACTTCGCGTCACCTGACCGAAAGATTCCGTGGGAACAAAATCCGTAATATCACTCGATGCCATGAGCGGCGACCTCGGCGCCGAGATTGTGGTGCGGGCTGCACATTCGTGCCTGGAGAAACATCCGAATCTCGAACTCATCCTGGTCGGCGATGAAGAGGAACTCAACGGTCTCGTTACACGAATTGTTGGTAGTGAAAAGCGTCTGGGCATAAAACATTCGACCGAAGTGGTCGGAATGTCCGAATCGCCCGCAGACGCGTTGCGCAAGAAAAAAGATTCCTCGATGCGCGCTGCAATTAATCTGGTTAAAGATGGCACAGCAGCAGCATGCGTTAGCGCTGGTAACACCGGTGCGTTAATGGCGACCGCCAAATTTGTTCTTAAGATGTTACCCGGGATCGATCGACCGGCAATCATTGCCGAGCTACCTGCGATCGGTGGCACGGTACATATGCTTGACCTCGGCGCCAATACCGTTACCAATGCTGCGCAGTTGTTTCAATTTGCCGTGATGGGATCGATTGTGACTGCAGACATACGCACTATCGAGCAACCGCGGGTTGCCCTGCTTAACATCGGTGCCGAGGACATCAAAGGTAACGATACGGTTCGCGAGGGCGCAGCGCTACTGGAAGCCAGCGGACTCAATTACATCGGTTTCATCGAGGGTAATGAAATTTTTTCCGGCAAAACGGATGTTGTCGTAACGGATGGTTTCACTGGAAACGTTGCAGTCAAGACCATGGAAGGTACTGTTGGACTGGCTTCACATTACCTGCGGCGCGCATTTGTGCGCAACTGGTTGACCAAAATTCAGGCAATGGTCGCGATGCCTGTCCTGAATAAGCTTTCTGTTGAAATGGATTCAAGAAATTATAATGGTGCCTCCCTGGTCGGTCTTAATGGTATCGTTATAAAAAGCCACGGCGGTGCAGATTCGTATGCGTTTCAACACGCTATCGAAACGGCACTGGTAGAAGTCAAAAACCAGGTGCCGGAACAAATCAGAAGACTTATGCAACAGGAAGCCGCATGATCTATTCGAAAATCGCAGGGACAGGCCGTTATCTTCCGGAAAAAATTCTGACGAATGCCGACCTGGAGAAACTGGTTGATACCACCGATGAATGGATCCGCACTCGTACCGGTGTAGAAAGACGACACGTAGCATCAGAGGATCAGACGACATCCGATC
The DNA here is from genome assembly GCA_003645495.1 of Gammaproteobacteria bacterium. Lineage (GTDB taxonomy): Bacteria > Pseudomonadota > Gammaproteobacteria > Steroidobacterales > Woeseiaceae > SZUA-117. Next base: position 1,323 of record QNFK01000150.1, on the reverse strand, counting down.
TTTGCGTAGAAGCCGCAAAAAAGGCGATGGAGTCCGCGAATGTCACGGCTGATGACATCGACCTGATTATTGTTGGTACAACCAGCCCAGACCTGATATTCCCGAACATTGCGACCATCATTCAGGATCGAATGGGAATACATGGCTGTCCCGCATTCAGTATTGAGGCGGCGTGCACCGGATTTATTTACGCGCTTTCGACTGCGGATAAATTCGTTCGTGCGGGAGAGGCGAAATGTGCGCTCATTATTGGCGCCGAAATTATTACCAAGTTAATTGACTGGAGTGACCGCAGTACTTGTGTGTTGTTTGGTGACGGTGCAGGCGCGGTTATTGTGCAGCCATCGGATGAACCGGGAATTATTTCGACGCATCTCGGTGCCGATGGTCAGTATAGGGATTTGCTCTACTATCCGGTTGGCGCATCAAAAGATCTCGCCAAAGCCGGACTTGGAGATTCACGAATCATCATGAAGGGTAACGAAGTTTTCAAAGTCGCCGTGAGAACGCTGGGGAATGTTGCCGAGCAGGCTCTGAAGGCGAACAACATCGACAAGGACGACCTTGACTGGCTGGTCCCGCACCAGGCAAATCTGCGCATCATTCAGGCAACGGCAAAGCGCCTGAAGTTACCGATGGATAAGGTTATTCAAACGGTGCAGGATCATGGCAATACGTCGGCGGCTTCTGTGCCGATGGCATTAGACGTGGCTGTGCGTGATGGGCGGATACAGCGTGGTCATTTGATTCTTTTGGAGGCCTTTGGTGGTGGGTTTACGTGGGGATCGGTTTTGATGCGTTATTGATCAGGCGGTTTTTTGTGGCGGGTGTGGTTGGTGAAGTTTTGCAAACATTTACGGGCTTGCCCGTAAATGTTTGTCGCCCGTCGGGACGGGCTCCAACGAACCCGCGCTACAGTTTTTGGTCTTGTGGGATTTCCCTTACTGTAGGAGCGACTGTCTAAACTAATGTGCCTGGTTACAGTGCACAGAGATATACGAGAGTGAAGACGTCGCGAATTGTTTACCAAAGCGCCGATGATTTTTTTGCTCGGCGATCGCTTTGTAAACGACGTTTCATTCTCTGATGTAGTTGTTGTCGTTTCTTGTCGATTCGATCCCGCCTGATAACACCGTCTTGTTGTGCGGTGAGTTTCTTGTCGTAAGCATCGCGGAAATCACAAAAATCATCATACGCTTCACGAACATGGTGCAGTTCGCGAACGATGAGCTCAATCATGATGACGTCATCGAGAAAACCGATGACCGGAATATGATCCGGAATAATATCTTCGGGATCGCCAAAATAGATAAACGTTGCGAG
>QNFK01000149.1 GCA_003645495.1 Gammaproteobacteria bacterium | reverse complement strand
GAGCCCGAGGGGCGTGGCAACCTCTTGACACTGTAGCGGGTCTTCGTTCTAGGCTTCTACAACTTGATAGAGGTTGCCGCGTCGCTTCGCTCCTCGCAATGACGTCTGTTCTTTTTGGCCATTTCTATGGCTGTCTGAGCGATCGAAATTGAGTTATTGCATGTGGCCAGGTCACGATACCTGCTAACTCTCCCGAGCCAAAACATCCGGCAACACCGGCAAGTCACTGGTCGTCTGGTCCACGATAGAACACCATTCAATAAATTCTACGGCAGGCATCGGTCTGCCAATGAAAAAACCCTGCGCCAGGTCGGCGCCGAATTTCGTCACCAGCATCAATTGCTGCTCGGTCTCCACGCCTTCTGCTACGACCTCGAGTTCCATTGCTTTGCCAAGCGCAATTATCGATTGCACGATCTTCGCGTTCGTTGCTGATTCTGTGAGTCGTCCGATAAAACTTTGGTCGATTTTCAAAGTTTTTACCGGGAGTTCTGCAAGATAGCTAAGGGACGAATAACCCGTACCAAAATCATCGATATGTATACCAACTCCATATTCCGACAGGTCGTTGAGCACCGGCATGGCGATAGTAAGGTCCTCCAGTAAAACGGTCTCTGTCAGTTCCAGGTTGATTAGATTCTGATCGATATCCTCTTTCCTGAGAATCGACTTTATGATCTCTACGAGCTTATGGTTGCGCAATTGATGTGCCGACAGATTGACGCTGACTGGAATATCCCAGTTACTCTCTTCTTTCCACTGTGCGATAACACCACAGACATGTCGCATAACGGATTCAAAAAACATGTCGGATATGCCCATTTCCTCGCTCAGCGGTACAAAGTCAGAGGGCGCAACGATCGTTCCATCAGGTCTTAACCAACGCGCAAGTGCCTCGACCCCGGCAATTTTTCCTGAGTTCAGCGACAACTGTGGCTGAAACCAGGTAACAATCTCGCCATTTTCGATTGCCTGGCGAAGCTCCGCCTCCATATCGAACTTGTGCTTTGCACGGTGTTCCATTTCGCTGTGGTACCAGGTGACACGCCCCTCGAGTCGTCGCATTGAACGGTGAAGTGCCGCCTCGGCACGACGAAAGACGGTTTTGGAGTCACGCCCATGTACGGGATGCCAGGCAACACCAATGCTTGCTTTCAGAAAAATCTCGCGACTGCAGACCAGGAACGGTTCTTCAACACTCTGCTTTATTCGCGCGACAATGTCCTCAAGTGCATCATCATCGTCGACACCGGCAATCAGGCAAGCGAATTCGTCGGCGCCGAATCGGCCGACGACACTTTGCGGCGCGCCGACTAGATCACTGCAAGTTCGGATCAGTCGTTTGCCAATCTCACTCAACAGGGCTGTCCCCGATTCGTAACCCATGGTTTCATTGAGAAAACTGAAACGTTCTATGTCCAGCAATACGACCGCCGTATTGCTGTCTGGTGAATCCGCATCGTCTATGAGCAACTGCAATTCATCGAGTAGCATCAACCTGTTAGGCAGGTCGGTAACCGGATCATAATATGCAAGTCTGTGCAAAGCTTCGGTCCTGTCCCATACGCGCTGTTCTAGTACGTCGTTTGCGCGCCGTAGTGCCAGGTCGGAGTGCCACTTGCCACACAGGGCAGCGGCAAGCTGCCGACACTCGACAGCATGAAATGGTTTCTTGAAAAAGAAAATTCGATCTGCCGGTGGAATCTCTTTGCCGAGATTCTCCGGTTCAGGGCTGACGGAACCGGTGACGATGACAATATTGACGTTCTGATCTATCTCGCGAATCAGCTTCGCCGCCTCGATGCCATCGATACCCGGTGGCATGCGAATATCCAGAAAGACGATGGAGAACGGGTTACCAACCTTTACTGCCTCCCTGACGGCTTCGACGGCAATCTTGCCCTGATCGCACGACTGGACCTCAAACTTGGCAGCGCCTTTTTCGTCAGTCTCTTCGCCGAAAAGAACTTTCTCAAGATCAGTGAGCGTAGACGTGGCTGAATCGGGTTCGAAGTCTTTGCCCAGGCAGCGCAGATATTCTCCAATGAGCATTGCGTCGTCATCGACAACGAGAATACGATTGGTGGCGGTTTCGTTTTGCGCCATGGAGTTAGCCCGCCCTGACCATGCCGGCAACATCTTCTGCCAGCTGCATAAATGAAATGGGCTTATTGAAATAGTGCAACTTCATTGGCGGTGGAACCCGCCGCTCCAGTTCGTCCCTGGGCACATCGGAAAAACCCGTCACGAACACGATCTCCACATCCGGATCCATCTTGCGTATCTGGCTGCCTGCTTCCACTCCATCGATACCCGGAGGCATCCTGACGTCAAGAATAACGACGTCGAACGGATGACCATCGTTGGTCGCCTTCTCTGCAAGGTCAATCGCGTCATTGCCCTGACTGCAGGCAACAACTTCAAATGCCGGCGCAGAATCGCTGTCACTGACGGTGTCAAACAACTCCTCATCCAGCGCATTTAGCGTCTGCAAATAGTCGGTCGCTTCCGATTCGCCAAATGCCTCTCGATAACACTCGAGAATGTGTTCATCGTCATCAGCAATCAGTACGCGAATACTGGCGTCACCACATTGCGTATCCATTTTTCAGTCTCCCTATGCTGCTGGTAACAGCACGTGAATTTCAGCCCCGAGCCCGGGGCCGCTGCTTTCGGCCTGGATACCTCCGTCCATAGTCGCCAGTGCATTTGCGCACCAGTGGAGTCCCAGGCCGCTCATATGTCCGTCCTTTGACGAAAACCCTCTTCGAAATATCTCTTTCCTGACCGCATCGTCGAAACCACAACCGTTATCTTTGATAGTCAGCCTTACTAATTGTTTGTCTTCGATGGTCTCATTCGTCGCCGAAACCGCGATGTTCCCGCAGGTCTCGTCGGTTCGTTCTATTGACTCGAACGCATTCAGCATCACATTGCCAAGAACCTGCAACACGCCGACTCGATGGCCGCGCACCCGGAAGTTGTTCAATTCCGGCTCCATCAGCAAATCGATATCAGTGTCGTCCGATTTGGGAATAACGAGAGCCGCTTCCTCAATGAGCTTGCCGAGGTCGAAGTCTTCAAGAATTGGCTTAACTCTCGCGTGCTTCGCCTGGTCTGCAAGAATTGCTTCAACCTGATGCGCCTGTTTTGTTGCGATGGCCAGGTTTTCGACAGCATCTTCATTCGTTGCCTGAACGTGCGCGAATGCCGATTGAACGTACGTCACCAGTTTCTCACGCCGATCTTCTGCACAATCCGGATCGCCGAGTTCATCGGTCGCCTGGCCGACACGCAATGTCGTTGTTGCAGTGAAATTCTTTGCCAGCCGGTCGAGGCCATTTACCAGTGGTGTCATTGCATTACGTATGTTGTGCATGACCTCGGCGGCGGCGTCAGCTTTGCCCGCCTTGAATGACTGATCCAGAAGTTGCATACGTGCGTCGTGAACTTCCGCGGTGAGTTTATCGAATTGTCTCGCGAGGGAGCCGATTTCATCGTTTCGTGATTCATCCAGGCGTTGCGACAGATCACCACTCTTGCGGATGCCGGTTATGTGACTGGCGAGACCTTCCAGCGGCAACACGATCATACGACGTAGTAACAGGCCCGCGACGATCGCGACGATGACACCGGCTACAGCCAGAAATAGCAAAGCGCCGTTTACGGTGCTTTTGCCCAATGCAGATATGTTGCGCGGTGATGAGACCTGCAGAATCATTAATGGCTTGTTGAACAGGTCTACCAGCAAACCAGTGCTGTTGATCGTGTCTGTCGTCGTTTCGTGATGTATCGATGAGTCACTGGACATGTTTAACGGCATCGTAAAATACGGCTCGACGGTCGTATCAGTGTCTATCGTCTGCCAGCTGAGTTGGACTTCCGTTCTTTGTCGCAGGCTATCCCTGCGATCCTGGTCGAGTAACTGGCCCATTATCATCGTTCCGGCAATCGGGCCTGTGCCATCACTTCTGGTCACTGGCCAGGAACTAATCAGCATCGGCCCGAGAGCAGTACCAATTAATCCGTCTGTGTGGGCGTCCAGCTCAGTATGTGTGATCAGGTATTCAGCGGTTTCGGTTTCCGGTTCGAGTACCTGCAACGACTCAATGCCAAGTATTGCATCTGCGTGTTCAACCCGGCCCCATACAATGCTGGCGTCGGCGTCATAAACCGCGAGTAAATTGAGATCGAGATTTGTCAGCGTTGGACGAACGAGATTTGACTCCGCGAAATAGGGATACTCGCCTGTTACATAGTCGTAGGCGTCATCCCACAGACCCCAATCACCGGCAATCGCGCTGAGATTGTCGAGGTCATTCTGGATCGCCTTTTGCGCCCGGACCAGGTCAGTACGGGCATGTTCCAGTTCCAGTTTATCGAATGCGGGGGCCACTACCTTCTGTAAGGTACCGAAACTCAATAGCGCCAGTGCCGTCACCACGACCAGCAGCGTCATTGTCATTTTTCCCTGAACCGATTTTGTGGCACTCGTATTTGACATAATAGATCTGATATTCGGACATAACGTCAGCCGTAGAGTGTAGTCAGCGACTGGCACCGTCGATGTGATGCAGTCCGCTTTCCAAGATATTGGTTTTACAGGGTGTTTTGCGATTCCGGGCGACTTCATTATGATCGTGGCTGTAGCGTCGAAGCACTTCTGTACAGACCTGCGCGACGCCCAATGTTGTGCAGTTGCACCAATAACAATCGGGATCGGGACCCATCAAGAACAAATAAAAATGTAACAATTCGACGCTGCGCCCGGTCAATCACGCAGACAACAAAATGGGGAAAACCATGAAAGCATCCGACCTGTTCGTTCAGTGTCTTGAGGAAGAAGGCATCGAGTACATTTTCGGCGTACCCGGCGAAGAAAACGCCGACTTCATGATGTCGCTGCAAAAGTCGAAGAAAATTCGCTTTGTCCTGACACGCCACGAACAAGGTGCTGCATTTATGGCTGAGGCTTACGGGCGCCTGACCGGCAATCCGGCCGGCTGTCTCGGCACGCTCGGCCCTGGTGCTACCAACCTGATCACAGGCGTTGCGAACTCCAATATGGATCGCGCGCCAATGCTGGTACTCACCGGGCAGGGTTCAACTGATCGTCTGCACAAAGAGTCCCACCAAATCATGGATGTGGTCAGTATGTTCAAGCCGGTAACGAAGTGGGCGACGACCATCCTTAACCCCGACACGATTCCGGAGATTGTACGCAAAGCTGTACGCGTTGCCCGCACTGAAAAACCGGGTGCTGTGCATCTTGAGTTGCCGGAAGACGTTGCCAGCATGGAAACCAGTGAAGTGCCGATCAAGCCACGCCGTTTTCGTCGTCCGGTCGCTGACGAAAAGATCGTTGACCATGCCTTTGCCATGCTTGAACAAGCCAAACGCCCGGTCATTATTGCCGGCAACGGCTGCATTCGCAGGCGCGCCAGCGAGCAGCTGCGAAAACTCTGTGAGCAAACAGGAATCGGCGTGATAAGCACGTTCATGGCGAAGGGTTGCGTCGACATGGACGCCGACTACTGCCTCTATACCGTAGGACTGGGCAGCAAAGACCGGGTCGCACTGGCCATCGATGACGCCGACCTGATCATCACGCTTGGATTTGACATGGTCGAGTACCATCCGCAGTTGTGGAACCCGCAGGGTGACAAAAAAATAATCCATGCCGATTTTCTCGCCGCTGAAATCGATGCTCACTACAACCCTGAAGCCGAATTGATTGGTGATCTGGCCCACACCCTGTGGATGT
>QNFK01000148.1 GCA_003645495.1 Gammaproteobacteria bacterium | reverse complement strand
CGACCCACTGGAGTTCAGCCTTCTCGACAGCGGTCACTTCGTTCTGTTTCGCAACGTGTGGCGCGAGGGCGAGCGCTATATTCAGGGCTCGGTCATTGACCAGCAGGCCTTTGTTGAGCATGTCATCACCACCAGCTTCATGGACACAGCCCTTTCCGCTACGTCGAACCTGCTCGTCGCCTACCAGGACGACGTTATTCACTCCATCGGTCGCGAAGTGCAACTCAACAGTTACCCGAACGGTACAGCGGCTTTCAACGGCGCTCTGCTGTATCGCAATCGATTAACTGCGCCATTAGGAGGACTGGAGCTGATCTTCAGCATTCGCCAGTTGCCCGCTGGCCCCGGAGCAAAAGTGCTGGGCTGGACCAGCATCATCATTGCCATCGTCTTCCTCGGTGGCTTCGCTGCTCTGTACCGGCTGGGCTCAAGTCAGATCAGGCTCGCAAAACAGCAACAGGACTTTGTATCGGCAGTGAGCCATGAACTCAAAACTCCGCTCACCTCAATTCGCATGTACGGTGAAATGCTGAAAGAAGGCTGGGCTGACGAGAGCAAACGAAAGCAATATTACGAATACATCCACGATGAATCGGAACGCCTTACACGACTTATTTCCAACGTGTTGCAACTGGCACAAATCACCAGGAACGAACCACAGTTCGACCTGAAACCGGTCAGCGTCGGTGAATTGCTCAGCAACATTGAATCCAAGATCGCTAATCAGGTCGACCGTGCCGGTTTCGAGCTTGAATTCCAGCGAGACGAGGCAACTGACAAAGCAACAATCAACATAGATGATGATTGCTTCGCACAAATCATCATCAATCTTGTAGACAACGCCATCAAGTTTTCGAAATCGGCGGCTGACAAGAAAATCGAGATCGATAGCAAACTAACCAGCGACAACCAGGTTACGTTCTCTGTAAGAGACTACGGTCCAGGCATTCCCAGGGATCAGATGAAAAAGATCTTTACGCTCTTTTATCGATCGGAAAATGAACTCACAAGGGAAACGGTCGGCACCGGTATCGGCCTTGCGATAGTGCACCAACTTACAGTCGCGATGAGTGGCACCATTGACGTAGTGAACAATGAGCCCGGTGCAGAATTTGCGATTTCGTTTCCGGCGATTACCTAGCCCGAACATTGCATGAGTTGGCTATTCAGTCACCCATCAACTGGTAGGGGCCGCCCTTCTCAAGCGCCGCCTGATAAGTCGGCAATGCACGAATTCTTTCGAGAAATGCATCCAGGTTGGGACACGTCTCTGCAAGGTCCGTACGTACTGCGGCCGCTTCTATTGCGAAACTCATCTGGATATCGGCAGCTGTCAGTGTATCGCCACAAAACCAAACCGACTTATCGAGCTCTTTTTCCATGTACGCGAGATGACGTTTGGTATTGATACCAAGGTAACCTGCACGTACTTTGGCGACTATCCCCTTTGCGATTGGCTTCACAAAAAACGGCATGGGCGCCGTTTCTATTCGACTCATGATTAAGGACACGATCATAAGCGGCATAAACGAACCTTCCGCGTAGTGCAGCCAATAGGTGTACGCCAGTCGCGCCGGCGTACCCTCGGCCGGCAATAGCCTTCCATTGTCATATTTGCCCACGAGATATTCGATAATCGCACCTGACTCAGCAACAGTGACATCATCGTCCGTGATGACTGGCGCCTTGCCGAGTGGATGAATCGCGATCAATTCAGGTGGCGCAAGACCGGTCGTCTTATCGCGTTTGTATCTCCTGATTTCGTATTCGAGCCCCAACTCCTCAAGCAACCAAAGGATACGCTGGGAGCGAGAATTTTCCAGGTGGTGAATCGTCAACATTGGAAACAGCTTTTCATTTCGAAATCCTACGCAGAATCAATTCGATTCTAACTTGCGCGCCGCTGTCGTGAGGCGGAACGTTTTCGCTGTCCGCCACCATGATGTTTCGGCGAGCCGTTCCTGCTTTTCTTTCGGGCAGCATTGCGAGACTTGTTGCGTCCGCCATTTCCATTTCCACCTGATCGCTGTGGCCGCCCTTTCTGGATGGGCTCCGCTTTGATTCGCGGATCCACTTCGTAACCAGGAAGAATCACTTTTTCAATTTTGCACTTAAGCACGCTCTCGATATCACGCAGCATCTTCAATTCATCGACGCAAACAAGTGATACGGCAGAACCCTCTTGCCCGGCACGTGCCGTGCGGCCGATTCTATGCACGTAATCTTCCGGCACGTTAGGCAATTCATAATTTACGACATGCGGTAGTCGGTTTATGTCCAGGCCGCGCGCCGCGATATCAGTTGCTACCAGGACACGAACTCTGCCGGCCTTGAAGTCACTCAGTGCACGCGTGCGTGCAGCCTGCGACTTATTGCCATGAATCGCCATTGATTCGATACCATCCTGAGTTAACTGCTCTGCAAGACGATTCGCGCCATGCTTGGTGCGCGTAAATACCAGCACCTGCTCCCAGTTCTCTGTACCGATGCGATGTGACAAGAGCTCACGTTTGCGGCGTTTATCAACCGGGTAAACCACTTGAGTTACCCGCTCTGCTGCTGTGTTGCGTGTGGCTACCTGAATCTCAGTCGGGTCATTCAACATGTCCGCTGCGAGATTCCTGATGTCGTTCGAAAATGTTGCCGAAAACAACAGCGTCTGCCGCTCTTTCGGCAGGTATTTAAAGATCTTGCGAATATCGCGAATGAAGCCCATATCGAGCATACGATCCGCCTCGTCAAGAACGAGCACATCGACATTCGACAGGTCGATGGTTTTCTGTTGCAGGTGATCGAGCAATCGACCAGGCGTTGCGACAACAACGTCGACACCCTGCTTCAGTTTCGAAATCTGTGCGTTGATCTTTACGCCGCCGAAAATTACTGCCGTACGAAATGGCAGGTAGCGACCGTAATCACGAAAGCTTTCGGCCACCTGGGCTGCGAGCTCCCTGGTTGGCGTCAGGACCAGGGTCCGAACGATACGTCGGTTCCCTGGTGTGCGTTGTAAGTGCTGCAAGATTGGCACGGCAAAGCCGGCTGTCTTGCCCGTGCCGGTTTGTGCACCGGCGAGTATGTCTTTCCCTTCAAGAACGAGAGGAATTGCTTGCTGCTGGATCGGGGTCGCCTCTTGGTAGCCCTTTTCATCGATCGCGCGCAGCAATTCGGCCGATAGGCCGAGTTGGTTAAATAACATTGATTTTGTACTCCAGGTCGCCTGACCAGTTACACGACATGCGCCGTGTATGGTTCGGTCCAGGCTGGGTATTCTAAATTGGCTCCGGAAGCCGCGGATTTGCGGGGCGGAGTGATTGGCGCAGACCGATGTGCGCCAGAACGGAGCGGACTATAACAGGTGTTTTCGAGAATGGAAGGCTTATTTACTGATTTTGCGACCTAATCGGGGTCAGCCGATGCCTGCTTATTTGGCATATTTCGTCAATATCGTATCCAGGTGATTGGCAAACGACTGCCTGTCAGCCTGGCTCAGGGGTGGTGGCCCGCCTGATGTATCTACGCCGCTGGAGCGCATCGTATCCATAAAGTCTCTCATCGTCAGGCGGCCACGAATGTCCTCCGGCGAATACAGCTCACCGCGAGGGCTCAATGCCAGCCCGCCTTTTTCGATCACCTCCGCTGCCAGCGGAATATCGCCGGTAATGACCAGATCGCCGGACTCCAGCCGCTTAACAATCTCATTGTCAGCGACATCGAATCCCTGCGGCACTTGCACCGTCGTGATATTTCGTGATGGCGGTGTGTACAGGGCCTGGTTCGCCACCAGGGTCAGTGCCACTCCGGTGCGTTCGGCTGCCCGAAACAGGATGTCCTTGATCACCACCGGGCATGCGTCCGCGTCCACCCATATCTTCATTTACCGTAACTCTCGTCGATCAAACAGGATTTCAATTATCGCACTTGTGGCATACATGGCGAGTCTTGCGGTCCGAATCGATGTCAGAATCTCTCACCGGCATCGTCAAAACTACGTATTACCAAGCCACGCCCATGGCGATACTATTTTATTGTCGCTTGTGGTGGTCGACGGTTATGGAACACTTTTTGTGTCAACGATTTGGTTTCGATGCCGACGGCATCAATGTTCGACTGGGCTTGATTGGGCTCAGCGAGCCACACAGCGTGCAACTCTCGCAGGAACTGCAGACTTTCGTTATTCGCCCGAATATCGATGCAATTATCGATAGCTTCTACGAGGTACTGGGCCGAAATCCACAATTCACTGAGATCGTCCGCAGCCAAAGCCAGTTCAGCAGGCTCAAGATGACGCAGCGACGATATCTCCTCAGTCTCGGCGAGGATTTCGACACCCAACAATATTTCGAAGAACGCCTGAGAATTGGTGCTGTTCACCAGTACGTCGACGTGTCGCTGGCCCTTTATCACAGTGCATACCGTTTGTTGCAGAGCCTGCTAATTGACAACATTCCGCAGGAACTCCAGTCAGACCCGACACACTTTCGCTCGCTGGTGCAGTTCATTATTACGATAACAGCGCTTGATATGTCGCTCACCATAGAAACCTACTACTCCGACAAGGTTGTCTCCCTCGAGCGATCTATCGGCTCGATACTCGATGAAGGCAGGGCACTACGCAGGTCTTTGCAAACCGATAGCCTGACCAATCTATGTAGTCGCGCTTTTGCTATCGAGGTGCTTAAGGAGGCGCTACCCATTTCGCAGGAGAAGCGTCGCCCGTTGAGTGTTGTTATGGCGGATCTCGATCATTTCAAAACAATCAATGATCAGTACGGCCACCTTATCGGTGACAAAGTACTTGCAGCGGCGGCCTCAAGATTGACTTACGACTCGCGCGACGGCGACACAATCGGCCGTTATGGTGGCGAGGAGTTCATCATGATCCTCGACGGTACCGACATTATTGATGCAACCCAGTTCGCTGAACGAATCCGCAGCAGGATGAACGCAGACCCATTTACCGTCGCAGATCTAAGCATACCGGTGACGATAAGCCTGGGCGTTGCCGAAGCCTGGGACGACGATGATGCCGAGTCCCTGGTAGCCCGCGCAGATCGTGCGCTGTACAAAGCGAAGGCCGCCGGACGTGATTGTGTTGAGGCCGCCAGCGCAAAAGGCCTGCCGATTGACCTCGTTGCGGAATCATGAGGTGTAACAAATTCGACACTTGCATGCCGGTTTGATCGGACTACCTCGCGTAACAGGCGTCACGTCAGCTTGTTCACTGCCGCATACGCATCAAGTATAAAAGGCTCCAAACGAACTACCTGACATCTCATACTGGATCTGCAATGAAAAGATCACTGCCAGCACTTGCCTTCCTCAGCTTCACGCTCATCAATCCGGCGGTTGCCGAACAGGAAGAGAGCTACGATTATTTCGTCGCCAACCGCACCATGATCCGCAATGGTGTGCAGGCGGTGCTCATGTGCAACGGTCTGTTCACCTCCGGACGCACGATCGAACAGGTATTTGCTCAGGAGCTGGCCTACCTGAGCGAACCTGTGGGCACGGTCAACGGAGGTGAATATGTCATCAACAACGACCTGCAGGCGGTCGCAATCGGGGGGGCGGAATCCGGACCTGTCATCAGTGCGGCGTTTCGTGTGGGTATCGGCTGTGTCGTAATGCCGCCTGACCAGACATTTGACGACATCGACGCGCGGCCGACACTTCATTTGCCATACCCTGATGGGGACCCGGCGAAGATTGCCTGGCCAAATGGTGACCTGGTCGAAGCCAAACCATTACCAGCAAATGTAGATGCGTCGGCGCT
>QNFK01000147.1 GCA_003645495.1 Gammaproteobacteria bacterium | reverse complement strand
CGTTATTGGTTGCAGCGAAGCGTTTCGCGGTTTCGGTCTGCCACAAAATGTCGCCGCTTACGCCGTCATAGGCACGAACTTTGCCATCCAGCCCGCCGCTAAAGACCAGCTCGGACGTGGCGATGGCCGCTGCTGACAGACCGTAAAAGAATGAGCATTCATATTGTTTGGCAGGATCAAGCGGTGTCGCTGCACGCGTGTTTTCCAGGCCAACCAGCGGTTTGTTGGCGTAGTCAAAGTCGCAGCCGCGTTTAACCGGCTGCTGCCAGATGATTTCACCATTGCTGATATCCATAGCGGTCAGGCCCGGGCGCGGCGTATAGCCGGCATTGTTTCTCTCCGGATCGGCAACCGGAACGAACAACGTATTGCCGCTAAGTGCCATGCCCCAGTGAATACCGCCATTTGAGGTGCCCTGGCTAATGCGGTTGCGCCACAACACGGTGCCATCCACACCTTCCGGGTCGGGACTCAGGGCGAACACTTCGCCGGATTTCTGACCGGCCAGCAATATTTGTGTGCCATCCGCTCGATCGGCGATGATGACAGAGGCGCCGAAATCGAAATCCTCGCCCGCATTTTCCGGGCAATTCGCACCGCCGTTCAGACACGCAGCATTCCATACGTCTCCTGCTATCGCCTGGTATTTCCAGGCCATGCGACCCGTATCGATGTCCAGCGCTATGATCGCGTCGCTGGTGTCGGTTGCCGGGTGCGAGAGATTCTCCCCGGTACCGAAGTAGATGCGATTGCGTTTCTTATCAATGGCAGGTGTCGTCCAAACTGCGGCGCCGGATGGGCCATAGCGTTCAATACCGTCTCTGTTTTTGCCTTGTGGTACAGCCTCGTCCGTAGCGTGCCAGGTCCAGTTGATATCCCCATTCGTAGCATCCATGGCAATTACTGCGCCGTGAGATTTACAACAAATATGATTGGGGCTACCGGCGGCAGCGACTTCGTATAATGAAACCGGTACGAACACACGATCATCGTAGTAAGTGATCGAGCCTGAAACTACCGAGTAGTCGAAGACACCGGCGCGCTGCTGCCAGACAATGTCCAGAGTGTCGGGGTCCACCGCGAATATACTTGCCAGGGAGTCGGCAAAGATGAGCAAGCTCTTGCCGTTACTCAGTTTCGCCAGGGTTAGTGCAGATCGAATCCCACTGAGCACTTTCGTGTGTGCTCGTATGCAGCCGGTAAACCGATCGAGAGCATACAACCTGCCTGCCCTGTCACCGACAAACAGCGTGTCGCCCAGAATCGCGGGCTGTGAACGCATATCGGTTACCCTTGGGAATGCATAGCTCCAGGCTAACTCCAGCATCGCTACATTATCGCGGTTGATACCTGCTAAATCCGGATCGACGAAGCGTCGATTCTCCAGGCCGAGTCCCCAGTTGGCCACGAATTGGCGTTGGTCATCGCCGACGGGTTGCTGGCATTGCATCTGCCCTATCCAGTCGTAATGCTCCTCATCGTCACCAGCCAGGTAAAGCGCAATCAAACCGCGTTGCTTTTTGCTCAGGTGTGCGGCCATTGGTTGCATCTTGCCGAACTCCATCGCGATCATCAGGCCTTCACGGGACTGCTGCGATAACGCGTCACGTGTCGGTGCTTTCATCGCTGGATCGTCATGGCACGAAGCACAGTTTTTGTCGAACAGGTAAGAGCCAATGCGTGCCAGTGGCAACTTATCCGCATGACGAACAGCGAGTGCTTCAATACTGTTGGCGAGTTTTTCCCTGAATGGCAGTCGTTCGGTCGTGGCGACCAGCAACAACAAAGCCAGTACGGCGATAATGATCAAAAACTTTTTCAACAGCATCTACTTTTTATCAGGCAGGGCGAAGGCGTATAGATAGTCACCGTAACCTCTATTGAACATATGATGACCACCTGCGTTAATGACGACATATTGTCGGCCTTCGTAAATGTAGGTCATCGGCGTCGCAGTAGCATCAACCGGCAATTCAAAATCCCAGACAATATCTCCGCTCGCGGTTTCAAAAGCACGAATCAATCGATCCATGGTGGCGCCGATAAAATACAGGCCACCAGCTGGTGCGATTCCTCCACCGAGGTTGGGTGTGCCAAGGTTGATCTGAAACGGCGCTGCCATCGGTCCCAGTTCGTGCACGGAACCAAGTGCGACCTCCCAGTTGATGCGGCCCTGCACCAGGTCGACTGCCACTACTTTACCCCAGGGAGGCCTGTTACACGGAATACCCAATGATGATTGCAGCGCACCGATGTCCACCGTGTACCCTGTGCCCTGCATAGTGACCTGCATACGTTGCCCGGCCCCAGGGTGGTCTTTTTTGGATTCAGACTGCGGCACGTTCTCCACTGTCGGAATCAACCTGCCGGTGAACGGCACATTGTTAATATTGACCAGCAAAACGCCGCTATCCGCAACCAGTGCACCGCCGCCCCAGTTCGCACCACCAAGACTGCCTGGATACATCAGGGTTAACTTCTCACTGAGTGGCGTGAAATAACCCAGGTTCACGAGCTCCTCTATTTGTCGGGCACAATCTGCTCTGTCCCACCCGGTCAGCCCCCAGGCTTGCGCCGGAGTCAGGTGTGGATCCAGCAGCGGCGGCGGCGCAATCGGTTTCGGTTGCGTGGCGGCGGCTTGCTCCCCTTTGACCAGGGAAGGCGGTACAGGTTGTTCGGTAATTTCCCACAGCGGCTCGCCTGAAAGCCTGTTGAACACGAAAACGAAACCCTGCTTGGTGAGTTGTGCCAGTGCCGGGACCGACTGACCGTCCTTCGACCAGTTGAATAATATGGGTTGTGCCGGCGTATCGTAGTCCCAGAGGTCGTGCCGCACATGCTGGAAATGCCAGCGAACCTTTCCCGTGGCAATCTCCAGCGCAACAACACTGTTGGCATAGAGGTTGTTGCCACTGCGATGAATACCGTAGTAGTCCGGTGACGGTGCGCTGGTCGGCAGAAATATCAAGCCATGCTCTTCATCGACAGACATGGGTGCCCAGACATTGGCGCCGCCGCTTCGGGTTATGCCCAGCAATGGATCAAACTGCCAGCGCAGTGCTCCACTCAGCGCGTCATACGCGTTAACTGTTCCCCGCGGCGTTTTGATACGGGCGAAGTCAATGACGGATGAACCCACAACGACGACACCGTTGGCCACGGTCGGCGCGGAGGTGGAACTGATGTCGCCGGGAACATACCCTTCTTCACCATAAAGCCTGACCGAACCGCGCTCGCCAAAGCCACTGCAGGGTTTGCCATCTAGCGCATCGACGGCCCATAGCCTGCGATCATGGGTCGCCGTATAGAGTCGGTGCCGGCATTGGCTACCCTTGGCGGTCCTGGTTTCTTCGGCGTAGCTAACTCCGCGGCAGCGGAATGGCCGGTCTCCCCGGCGGTCGATCTGCGGATCGAATTGCCAGCGTTGCGTGCCATTGCCCGGGTTCAGGGCAATGATCCGGTTGAATGGTGTGCAGTATACGAGTGAACCGCCTGCCGCATCCGGCAACAGAATGGGCGTACTTTGGCCGGATGTGTTCTCTAGCTCATCGCCAAACATCTCCATGTCGCCACTGCGATATACCCAGGCGACTTGTAGATTCGAAACGTTACTGGTGTTTATCTGTGCTGCGCCGGAGTAATGACGCCCACCCTGATCACCACCGTAATACAACCAACCGCCTTCTGCCGCGTTGACGCCATGACAAAATATCAGGATGAATATCAGGCAGGGCAAACGCTGCATACTTCAGTCTTCAGCCTTGTGGATAACTTCTTCCTCAAGTGGGGCAAGTCGAAGCAAAGTTGGCTCACCGCCTTCAGACTGCCAGGTCGGGAAATGTGAATTGGTTGTATAAACGGCGCCATCGTCTTCGGAGATTTCAATATCCCGCGTGAAAAACCGTTGCCTGGGTAGCGGGTAGACTTTCCAGGCTTCTGTAGCGATATCGAAAGAAAGCAGGGTATCTGACTGATTGCCGGTGACCCAGACTACGTCGCGCTTCTTGTCGATATTGAGTGAATAAGGAATCTCATTGATAACGGGCAGCTCATAGTCAGTGAACACATTTTGCTTTGGGTCATACTTCACGAGTAGCGAATCCTGAAAGGCAACGATCCACAAATTGCCTTGCGAATCGATGCGCAGGCGCCGCGGGCCCTGATACGGAAAGTCGATCATCGTAACCTCATCCGTCTCCGGATCGATACGGGCGAGATCGTTGGCATACAGTCGTGTAGCCCAAATAATTCCGTCAGGTGCGACGTCTATCCCGTATGGCATTGGCAGGCCGTTACCGTCCCTGTCGGGATTCGGAATCGGTCGATTCTCCGGGTCCATCCAGAATATCAACGGCAGAGCACTGATAATGAATCCTTCCTTGAAGCCGCGCGCGGGCAGATCATAGAAGCTGAACTTGCCGTTGCTGCGGTCGAACATGGCCACCTGTGAGGAGACAGCCAGTGTGAACCAGACGCGATCCTTTTGGTCAACTCGAATCGTATGCGGGTAAAAACCCTCGGGCATCCAGTGAGTAGTGAACTCCTTGGTGTCGGGATTGAACTCGAGCAATGCCTGTTGCATGGATGGCGTAATAAAGATATGGCCGTCCTTCCCGGAATAAGCGAATGAGTGCACGCCCATGTAATTGTGCATTTTCGGAAAGACTGTAAAGCGATTGCCCAGAATGCCGCCTACCTGGGCCGATTCGGGATGTGGAACTTTGTAAACAGTGTAGTCGCCGGTATCCGGATCTACCTCGTAAATTCGATCAAAAAGGTTGTCGCCCACGTAGACGTAGCCGTTCGGATGCAGCAGAAAATCATGCATCTGCGAGAAACCATCACCAATCGGCCACTCTGTGATGTCGACCGATGAAAGGTGCGGCTCCCATGTTCGGGGCTGTGGAATAACTTCCGGTTGTTCACGTAGTTCCCGGTATTCCTTTTGCAATAGTTCCGCAATGTTTTCCTGATCGTCGTTCGCCAGTCGGGCACCGTAGCCGTTCATTCGTTCAAAAACGGCAAGCCACTGATCAACAGTTCGCTCGTTACGCATGAAGGCGGATGCCTGCTGGTGGCAAAAGGCACAGTTAAGCTGAAAATGTTTCTTCAGCTCGAGGTCGCCACCAAAATTCATTTGTGAAAGCCACACATTAGACGGATAACTGGCTATAAGTTGATCGCTCGTCATCGCGTTGAGTACAACTTCATCTTCAGCGCTGGCAAAAGTAGCATCAACATAGCCCTGCGCCCGCGCCCGGTATGTCACTGCATCCGGTACATCACTGAATTTAACCTGGCCCAGGGCATTGGTGAATCGCGTCACCGATGTCACAGTCTGATTGGTTACCGCGTGTGGCGTGTAGCCATCGTCCGATAGATTTTGCGCGGGTCTTTCAACGTGGTTGCGGGTAACCATTACCTGGGCAAGCAGCTCTCCGCTCTCGTTCTTCACCGTAATCGTTGCCGCGTTGCCTGGGCCGGCGATTGCAAGGAAGCCGGCTACAATCGTCCAAAATTTCAACTGCATCTCCAGGATTACTGACCCGATGACAGCAGTCTACCGGATAATCTGAGCACCGGTTACTGTTGAAGGTATGTCCTAACTGTAATAGATCAGACTTGATCGCACAGGCGCTGTAAGACAATGTCTGAACTAAGCGACCGGATAACACCAACGTCATTGCGAGGAGCGAAGCGACGCGGCAATCTCTTGGCACTGTTACGGACCTTCGGTCTGTATTTCTGCAACCTGATAGAGATTGCCGCGTCGCTTCGCTCCTCGCAATGACGTCTGTTCT
>QNFK01000146.1 GCA_003645495.1 Gammaproteobacteria bacterium | reverse complement strand
GGGCTTGGGCATGCCGTAATTTCGGCGCACCCGTTCTTTGGTATCACGACCCTTTTGATGACCGATAAACATCACTGCACGACCATCAAGGCGGCCAATGCCGCCAATGATTGCCGAATCATCGGCAAACATTCGATCGCCATGAAGCTCCTGGAAATCGGGTGCAATAAGTTTCAGGTAATCAGTGGTATAGGGTCGCAGCGGGTGACGTGCAACTTGTGCGATCTGCCACGGACTCAGTTTCGAAAAAATGCCCTTGGTAAGCGTCTCGCTCTTGGCTTTGAGGCGCGACACTTCTTCACTGATATTGATTTCGGCATCATCACCAACAAAACGCAACTCATCGATTTTCGCTTCGAGTTCGGCGATTGGTTGTTCAAATTCCAAAAACTTAAGATCCATGCTGACTCATTTGCAAGATAACTGGGCTCACTAACTGTAACTGTTCAAACAAATGCGTTCCAACACCTGGTTTTTGGTGCAGGGATGCACCAACATTTTTGATGGCAGTATGCCATCCAAAATGAAAGCAATCCGAAAATCGCACTTTTCGGATTGCGACGTTGGAAAGGCCATGGACGGCCTTTGCAACGGTATACAATAACTCTACCCTATTTCCCGGGCTGGTGCGTAGAGCAGGCGTACGTTGCTCTGACCAAGTAACTCATACAGCTTATCCCTGAGTTCACGGCTCGGGCGAACGCTCCATTCAGGCCCCAGCGTAAGACGAGCCGCCGCATCGCTACCGAAATACTGTACTGCAACATCACAGTTGCCCTCCCGGTATGGCAACAGAACGTCATGCAGCTGATTGATCAATTGCGCCCCCTGCCCGTTCGGCGAGACACTAAGAATCATGCTTTTGGCATTCATTTCGATAACCCGGTCAATGTGCAGGACATTCTTCGCACTGACAGTCCAGCCGCCGATAAAATCGTCATAACGCAGCGTACCGTTGACCACGACAATTTCATCCTTGCTTAGCAGGTGACGAAATTCCTGGAACGCTTCGCTGAACAAGCTGACTTCGATTCGGCCACTGTCGTCATCGAGCACAACTGTTACCCGGTTGCCGCGTTTGCGTACGTCCATGATAAGGCCGGCGATAGTAACCTCTCGCCGCGCCTGCGCGTAGTTACGCTCGCCACTATTTTTTTGCGGCGGCGGTTCCGAGGCGATATGCGCCAGCTTGTCATCAACGAGGTATGACGCATCCTGACGAACCGCGTCGAACGGATGACCGGTCAGGTAAAGACCCAATGCTTCTTTTTCATTCGCGAGCAACTCCCGCTCTGTCCATTCGGCCAGTTGCACTTGCTCAACCGCGGTTTCCACCACCGCCACCAGTCCAAACATATCGTTCTGGCCCGCCTCTTTCGCGCGTGCTGCCTGGTCCGCACTCTTGACCGCTTTGGGTAATTGATGGACAAGACTACGTCGTGAAGCACCCAGGTCACCCATCGCTCCCGATTTGATCATCGCCTCCAATGCACGGCGATTAACTTTATCGAGGTCCACACGGCGACAAAACTCGTTCAGGCTCGCAAACGGACCATTAGCTTCGCGCTCGTTGATAATCGCCTCTACTGCACTATGGCCGACTCCTTTGATCGCTCCAAGTCCGTACAGAATCGTTTGCTCGTCCGCAACGCTGAAATAGTATTCCGAGTCATTGACGCTCGGCGGCAGAATTTCGAGACCCAGCTTGCGGCAATCATCTTTGATCATTACCAGGCGATCCGTGTGATCGAGATCGGCGCTCATTCCAGCCGCCATGAAGGCGGCCGGATAATGTGCTTTCAGATACGCAGTTTGATAGGCGAGCAATGCGTAGGCGGCGGAATGTGATTTGTTAAATCCGTAGCCAGCAAATTTCTCCATCAGATCGAATATGCGGGTTGCCGTAAATTCGGCGACACCACGTTCGATCGCGCCACTCAGGAAAATCTCTCGCTGCTTCGCCATTTCTTCGGGCTTTTTCTTACCCATAGCACGTCGCAACAGGTCGGCACCGCCAAGCGTATAGCCAGCCAGGACCTGCGCAATCTGCATCACCTGTTCCTGGTACAAAATGACGCCATAGGTTGGCTCAAGAACGGTTGTCAGGTCCGGATGCAGGTAATCGATATCTGCTTTATTGGTGTCATGCTTGCGCGCCACGAAGTCGTCAACCATTCCCGATTGCAACGGTCCGGGGCGAAATAATGCGACCAGTGCAACCAGGTCATCAAAGTGATCAGGTTGCAAACGCTTGACCAGGTCACTCATGCCGCGTGACTCTAACTGGAAAACCGCCCTCGTCTTAACCTCCTGCAGCAGCTTGAACGTTTTCGCATCGTCCATCGGAATATTAGTAATGTCGACGTGAGCGTCGGCGTCACGTTTGTTAACGGTCTGCACCGCCCAATCGATAATGGTCAGCGTCCTGAGGCCAAGGAAATCAAACTTAACCAGCCCGGCCTCTTCAACATCGTCTTTATCAAACTGCGTTACCGTGTTGACGCCACCCTCTTCACAATAAAGCGCGGTGAAATCAGTAAGCTTTTCAGGCGCGATAACGACACCGCCCGCATGCTTGCCGGCGTTCCTGACCAGGCCTTCCAATGATTTTGCAAGATCGATGATCGCTTTGACTTCCTCGTCCTCGCGATACATCTTCGCCAGTTCTTCTTCCTGCTCAAGCGCCTTGTCCAGCGTAATGCCAATTTCGAACGGCACCTGTTTTGCAATTCGGTCAACGAACCCGTAAGGCTGATCGAGTACACGGCCCGCATCGCGGATGACCGCCTTGGCCGCCATCGTGCCATAGGTGATGATTTGCGAAACTTTGTCCCGGCCATATGTCTCGGCAACATACTCAATCACCCGATCGCGACCTTCCATGCAGAAATCAATGTCGAAGTCCGGCATTGACACGCGTTCCGGATTAAGGAATCTCTCAAACAGCAGGTCGTACTCAAGCGGATCAAGATCTGTAATGCCGAGCACGTAGGCAACCAGCGACCCTGCGCCTGATCCGCGACCCGGGCCTACCGGAATACGCTGCTCTTTTGCCCAGCGGATGAAATCGGCCACGATAAGGAAATATCCGGCAAACCCCATGTCACAAATAACCGCCAATTCATCAGCAAGTCGCTTTTGATAGGGTGCGGCAATGATGTTGGCCTGCTCCCTTGTGGGTTTGGTTTCGCTGTTGCGCTTTTCAAGAAACGACTGCAGGCCGCGTTCGGATTCGGCTTGCAGAAAGCCATCCGGAGACTGGCCGCCGGGTACGGGAAAGGCTGGCAAAAAGGTCTGCCCAAGTTTCAGGTCAAGATTGCAGCGCCGTGCAATTTCCACGGTGTTGTCGATGGCTTCGGGAATATCCTGAAACAACGCCGCCATTTCCGCAGCGCTTTTGAAATATTGTTGCTCGCTGTAAATCCGCGGCCTGTCCGCATCAGCAAGACTGCGGCTCTGCTGGATGCATACGCGAGCTTCGTGTGCATTGAAATCATCAGCGTGCAAAAACCTGACGTCATTGCTCGCTACAACCGGCACAGAATTATTGCTGGCAAGTTGTAATGCCTCGTGCAAATAGGCCTCTTCACCATTACGCCCGGTGCGCGCCAATTCGATGTAGTAGCGGTCGCCGAAAATGTTCTGCCAGTGATGTAGTCGCTCATTCGCAAGGTCCGGGTGGCCCGCGGCAATGGCCTGGCCAAGCTCCCCGTTCAGGCCACCTGACAGTGCGATGATGCCGGCCGACTCCGCACGGCTGAACCACTCGACGTTCGCCATAGGCACGCCGCGATGCTGCCCCTCGAGATAGGTTCTGGTCACCAGTTGCGTCAGGTTTCGATAGCCCTGCAAGTCCTGGCAGAGCAGGACCATCGAGTATGGCTTGTCGATGTCATCTGCATTTGAGACACGCATATCAACGCCGATCAGGGGCTTTACGCCCCTGGCAAGCGCTTTCTTATAGAACTTGACCAGCGCGAAGAGATTGCTTTGATCGGTCAATGCAACAGCTGGCATGTTCCAGGTAGCGCACTGCTCCATGAGCGCCGGAATACGCACCGTACTATCGACGATCGAAAATTCGGTATGGACGTGCAGATGGACGAACGGCTTGCTCACGGAATTTATTGTTAGCTCGGTGTAATGAAAATCTGGCTCATTGCCATAGCACGATGATCGGCTTCATCGCGATCAAATTCAATGGTCCGGCCTTTGTTCTAGGAGTCTGCGCGGTAGAAATATCCGTAGCGAAAAAGCGCCACAGCGAGGACAGTTTTTCGTTCTTTTGAGGCGCATAGCGGGCCTAAGCAACAAGAAAGAACGGAAAAATGGACCGCTGTGGTGCTTTTGCACGAGTCCACGGATGGACTCGGTAGAGCGAAGCAGGACGCCAGAGCCGAGTAGGAATACTTTCTATCGCGCAGACTCCTGTGTCATGTATTTTCGCCAGCCCCGGCCAGCGGGCGGAATGAGCGTCGATGTTGCGGGCAGGGCCCGAAACGGCTCAGACATTCCCTGTGTTCGGCCGTCCCGTATCCCTTGTGGCGCCGGAAACCATAGGTTGGGTAGACCTGGTCAAACTGTACCATCATTCGATCGCGGCAGACCTTGGCGATGATTGATGCCGCGCTTATCGCCGGAATCAGGCTATCACCGCCAACCACAGCGCTGCCCTCAATCGCAAACCCGTCAAACGTAAGATTTGGCAGGCGATTACCATCAACCTCTACATTCGCCGGTCGAATGCGCAGCCCCAGGATGGCGCGACGCATTGCGAGCAGGGTCGCCTGGAGAATGTTCAGGCTGTCAACTTCCGCCGCATCGGCCCAGGCCACTGACCAGGCCAGCGCCTTGCCTGTGATTTCTTCGGCAAGCTCAACACGTCGTTTGTGCGACAGCGCTTTGGAATCCGCCAGCCCGACAATCGGTTTATTGATATCAAGTATGACTGCGCCCGCGACGACCGGTCCGGCCAGCGGCCCACGACCAACCTCATCAATGCCGGCAACCAGTCGCCCCTCATTTGCAAAAAGTGTGTTTTGCATCATCAGCCTGATCTGTTCGCTAATTCAAGCACCGCGCTCGCGGCACAATTGTCAGCATCCAGCGCCAGCTCGCTACGCAATTCAGTAAATCTCTTCTTAATCATGGCGCGGCGTTCCGGATCATCGAGCAAATCCGTGACCGCCGTTGCCAGTGCCGCCGGAGTGGCTTCTGCCTGCAGAAATTCGGGCACCAGCGGCTCCACCGTAAGCAAGTTCGGCAATGTGAAAAACGGCACATTGACAAGCTTGAACGTTTTTGCGATCGCATAGGTTAATACCGAAAACCGGTACGCACCTACCATCGGTTTGCGTAGCATCGCTGTTTGTAGTGACGCAGTACCGGATGCCAGCAAGACCAGGTCAGATGCAGCGATTGCGGATTGTGCGTCGCCATCGGTAATCAGGAAACGATCGCTGATACCGACAGCATCCAGGTGCTTTGCAAAAAGTTGTTTCAAACGGTCCGTAACCATTGGTGTAATAAAGCGCAGTTCCGGGTGCTTCCTGATGAGTTGCACGCAAGTATCGGCAAATATCGGACCCAGGCGGGAAACTTCGCTGTGCCGGCTGCCAGGAAGGACGGCCACTACCATGGGTGCGTCTATGCCGAGCACTAATCTGATTGTCGCGGTGTCCAGGTCAACCGGCATGTTGTCGGCCATAGGGTGACCAACGAAATCCGCCGCAACATCGTGCTCGTCGTAAAAGGTCTTTTCGAATGGCAACAAACACAAAACCTTGTCGACAGCTCTGGCCACTTTG
>QNFK01000145.1 GCA_003645495.1 Gammaproteobacteria bacterium | reverse complement strand
TGTACGGTACGGTCCAGGTAGGATTAAAAACCAGGTATTTCATTTCATCGCGAAATACCGGGGACTGGTGGTAGGTCTTGCCAACCTGCACTTTGGATTCCCACGCGATCTTGCGATCGCGCATCAAGTAGACGCGAAAGCCGGCGATGTTAACCAGTATGAAATCGTCTTCTATATCGTCCAGGACCCAGCGGGCGCGCTCCAGGTTAATTTCGAGTTGCCTGACGCGGGCTTCGGCGGAGACATTTAGCGCACTGATCGTAGCCGGACCGATAATGGCATCTGCATCAAGGCCATGTCGTTCCTGAAAATTGCGTACGCCCTCCTGTAAGACCTCGTCGTACTCGGCGACTGGCGCAAAGGTTTGTATATTGTCCATGTCGCCACTAATCGCGAGTCTTTGCATTAATGTCGCGAGACGCGAATCAGTTGCTCCCGGCCGTAAAGTTGGACCATCAGGTATCTGTGGCCAGCCACCACTGGCTGCAATTTCCCGATAACGTGCGAGCCCGTCGCGCAGTTGAGTGTAGACCCAGCCACGTGGAAATACGGCTTGCAGGTACTCTGCCAGTGAGTTCGAATCCATGGCCTGCTGAATTGCTACAGCCGGGTTCTTGCCGTTTAGCTCACGACGAAAATTCCAGTGCGGATCAAGTGAGTACGGGTTCACCTTGCCAAACCGCTGGTGATAGCCAAGCCTGATCAGGCTGTCTGTCAAGACCAGGTCAGCGTCCGCAATATCTGCTGCTGTGGTGAGGCGCCCGGCAGCGAGTGATAACTGAAAACCCTTCACAGCATCAAAGTGATAGTCAGATGGATCCAGTCCGTCCAGTTCAGTGGCCTCGATTAACCGGACCAGTTGAGCTGCTTTGTTATTGTCCGTCCACGCCGGCGCATAGTCCCGTCGCTCGTAAAATTCAGCGAGCAGCTCACCAGCTGCTATATCTACATTGCCGATACTGAGCTGGCCGGATTGCAGCAGATTCTCGACCGCGAAGCGAACGGCTTCCCGGTCCTCGTCGGCAGCCGCAAATATGGCTGGCGACAAGGTCAGGAACATGAACATAATCAGAGATTTGACGCTAAAAGACATAAATTTGCGGCCCTGTCACATGATGGGAGTGGGTGAACGGGTATGATAGCTGAGCTATGAGTAAACGAAACAAAAATCGACCGTTGTTCGTATCGTCATTGTTGGCAGCAGCATTGATTGTCGGCGTTGTCGGCCCGGCAAGCCAGGCCGCAAGTGCCGGGAAGCGACAGCTGTCATTTTATCATACGCATACCCAGCGGAACCTGCAGGTGACCTATTCAATAGACGGTGTCTATGTGGATACCGCGCTCGCTGAGATAAATACTTTCCTGGCAGACTTTCGTAACGGCGAGCAACTGCTTATCGACCCGGCATTGCTGGACCTGATCTACGACGTTCGTGAATCACTGGGTGGCAGCGGGGCGTTTGAAGTTATCTCGGCTTATCGTTCGCCAGCGACTAATGAAATGTTGCGCAGCAAGAGCAGCGGTGTCGCAAGAAATAGCCAGCACCTGCTCGGCAACGCGATTGACGTTCGCTTACGGGGCGTCAGTACGGCAGCCCTGCGTGATGCTGCGATCTCGCTGCAACGCGGTGGAGTTGGCTACTACCAGAGCTCGGACTTTGTGCACATTGATACAGGTCGCGTAAGACGCTGGTAACCGAAGCGATGGAACGACGAAATTTGAGGTTTCTGTCCCCCTAATTCCCCATTCGAAAATTGATCGCCCGCTGGGCGGGCTCCTACATATTCTTATAGCAATTGTAGGAGCCCGCCCAGCGGGCGATGGCGTTACGCGCTCGTTAGAGTACTGATTCGATAGGGAGCAGGTTGATTAAACCGAGCTGAAGCCGCTTATTGCGAGGAACCTCGTAATCTGGCGCAAATTTCCGGGTTGTTTGCCAACTGTTTTCGGGGAGGATGTCGCGTTCGATAGCGGCCGTGAGTTGCTCGCCTAGTGCCTGGCTCTCGATCAGCACGCCCACTTCAGTGTTCAGGTTGGCGGATCGGGGGTCCAGATTGAATGTACCAATAAATATTGTTTTGCCATCGATCACCATGCTTTTGGCATGCAGGGCAAAGACCGGATTGTTTTCCGCAATGCGTGGGTAACGCTCAATGAGTGCTGTCTGAATTCCCGGATGCGGCTTGAACTCGAACAGTTCGACGCCGGCCTGGAGCAGGCGCGGTCGCTGCCGGTGATAGCCACTGAAGGCCGGGATATTGTCCGTTGATGCAAATGAGTTGGTCGATATACGAATCCGGACACCACGACGGCTAAGTTCAGCGAGCAAATCGATCCCGCCCTTTGGCATGACCAGGTAAGGTGACTGGATAAGTACGGACTCTTTGGCATCGCGCAGTGCAGCAGCAAGCTGCGTCGTCGACTCACCGCCACCCTGCAATCCGGACTCACCATCATTTTTACCCGGGATGTCACTTATAAAGGACACGTCTTGCCAGGACATGTTTTGCAATAGTTTAGGGAATTGATCTGAGATGTTGTCGATCGCCTCGCGGACCTGCGGTTCGAAGTTTACGACATCGTTTGCGTAATCGTGCAGTTGTCCGGCCTTGGCGGCTACTTCTGCACTGGTCAAATCCTGAGTTTCATCATCGAAAATTGTTTCGACCGGTACCGCAAGGTCGCTTTGCCAGAATTCGTCGAAGTTCTCACTCATCTGCGTAACGGCAGAGCCCAGAAGTAATATGTCGCGATCGCGAAAATTATAATTTTGGTTATAGTCGAAATACTCATCGGCCATGTTGCGACCACCGGTCATGCCGGCAACGCTGTCAAATATAGCCGTCTTGTCGTGCATGCGCTGATTGACGCCGCGAAATTGCGTGATTGCATTAACGAGGCCGCGCCAAAAACCCACGCCGACAGACAGGTTCGGGTTATAGATGCGAATTTGTACATTCGGATGGGCTGATAACAACAGCAGAGTCTGGTCTTCTGCGTCGATCGATATGTCATCGACAAGAACGCGAACCATGACCCCTCTCTCTGCAGCCGTTAGCAGGGATTCCGCGGCAAGCGTGCCGATGTTATCGGTACTCCAGATGAAGTACTGAATGTCAATGGAGCTTTCGGCATGCCTGGTCAACCATGCTCGGCCGATAAGTGCTTCTTCGCCTTTTTCAAGAATGTAGGCGCCGGTTTGTGACGACATCTGCTCGACACAGGTCTCGCAATTGTCGTCCAGCCACTCCTGAATCGACTGTGCATGTGATGTTGCGCTCAGCAATAAAAGGCACGCCAGGCTTGCGGGGAGGCTGGAATTCATGTTTTTCAATACCCTTAGTCAGAATCTGACTGCAGCGATTCAGTTTACCGTCGTTTGCATATTCTAGTGGTATTGTCGCCTTATCTTTTTGACGCAAGTCACTGTTTGTGCATCTGATTACAGGGCGGGCTTCCAGCCGCGATGGTCCTACAACGTTTGCATCAGCACATATCCCGCCATACCCATCACTGCCAGTGAGCCCCAGGTCCAGCAGAAGGCGCGGATGTCGTGCAACTGGGCGGTGGAGTAGGCAATGAAGTGTGCAGCACGCGAGCCGACGTAAGTCCAGATCAGGACCTGTGCGAGAAGCAGGGGCGGGCCAACCAGCACAAACAGGAATCCGGCGGCAAGGAAGCCGGGAATGCTCTCCAGATCGTTGAGGTTCATGCGGCGGGAACGATCGACATATTCGTCGATTTCCAGTTGGCCATCGCGTGGCGTGGGATTGAGCGGGCTTTTCCTGGCGTCCTCCGGGCTGCGGTAGCCAGCACCCACTTTGACCATGCGCTGCACTGTTATCCACGGCTGGATCATCAGCTTTAGAAGCATAATGCTGGCGGCCAGCAAATAGGTGTGAAACACCGGGTTT
The DNA here is from genome assembly GCA_003645495.1 of Gammaproteobacteria bacterium. Classification (GTDB taxonomy): domain Bacteria; phylum Pseudomonadota; class Gammaproteobacteria; order Steroidobacterales; family Woeseiaceae; genus SZUA-117. The sequence goes on along the minus strand of QNFK01000145.1, from coordinate 1,909 downwards.
TCAAGGGTTAAGGTGGCAGGTTCGACAGGCATGGCGCTAATCCCCAGGATGATGACCGTTTAGGTCAATTGCGTATTTACAAAAAAGCTTAACACAGTTAAAATAAACGAACAAGGTTCGAATATGTGAGTGACATGACAAAACAAACAAGCGGAATACGGCAACGATCAGTTCGTGTCGAACGCAAACGTGAGCAAGCGCGACAGGAAATTCTTGAAGTCGCGCAGACGATCCTGCTGCAGGATGGAGTGGACGCGGTTACCTTGGCGTCAGTTGCGGGAGTCCTGGGCATGACCAAACAGGCCCTCTATCATTATTTCCCATCCAAAGAAGCGCTGGGCCGCAGCCTGGTCGCGGCACTCGTTGATAACGAAATCGAAGCACTCATCGTTGCCATCGAGGATGTTGATTCGGGTAGGAAAACACTCGGCACATTAATCCGTGCTTTCTACAATCACTACATAGGCCGCCTTGACGCATTCCGGTTTGTGTATTGTCAGTCACAACTCTACAGCGGTAACGCTGCAGAACTTGACCAGGACACCATTCAAAAAGAAATCAATCCGCGCACGAGGCATTTGTTTGATGTGCTTGAATCTCGAATTGCTGATAGCACGGCGAGTAAATCGCAGCGCATACGCATGCGCAAACTTGCTTTTACTGCATGGGTGTCTGCTCTTGGATTGGTGACAATGCTCGGGGTTGCCGACGCGGTCAATGACCCGTTGGTTCATTCCGACGAGGACTTACTGGACACTATGTCGTCAGTATTCGATGGCGCGGCAGTTGAATGGGTGAATTGAGGAGCAGGGCAAGCTCCAGATACGAGAACAGATGCTAAAAAGCATCAGGATTCGTGCGTTGCTCTTCCCGCAGGCGTAAATACGCATATTGCTCACGAACTTCGTTTACCCACGGTAGTTCCTGCGGTGGTGCTTTCGCGAAGGGAATCGAGAAAAAAACCATATACTGTTCGTACTTTTCAAAAATATCTCTGTTAACGCCGCTCGGATCATCGAGAATTCGAAAACGATTTCCGTCTCGCAATATTGTACGTCCAAGTTGATCTTTCTCAACGTTATCCCAGATTTCCCGTTTGACAGGTGCCTCTGACGGTCGGAATTTGATTGCAGCAACGCGACGCTTTTCATCAAAGGGCGGATTAACGGTATATTGATTTTCCGGTTTCGCAATTATCTCCCTGACAATCTCTGTTCCAAATTCGTGCCAATCATCGACGTCTGGTGAGTCATTAGTGGGTGAGATGTCAGTCGTAGCCGCGATCGGGCGGCGTGCCGCAGTTACGCGAATCGGTTGAATGGTATCTGTATCAGGATGCGTACCCGAGCGGACGTCCGCTACTGGTTCGGTTTCTGATGCTATGACGGTTTCGATCGGCACCTCACTTGCAACCTGTTGCTCAGGTTCCGCTGTGGATTCGCTGGGTTTTTCAATCAACTGCACAACTAATTCCGAGAGCGGAATCAAATCGTCGGCAACCGGTATTCGGATTACGCTTAATACGGTGACAACCAGGAGCGACGCGAATAGCATCGCGATATTGAGTCGGCGACCTGCGCCGGCCTGCCAGTCTGCGACACCAGGGAAGTAATATGAATCGGCCGTTGTCATTTATTATTTTTCTGCATCACGGTTACCGGTCGTCGCGAATTCTATGATATGCAATTTGTAGTCAGACTATCTTCGACCGCAATTTCGTCACGATAGTTCAGCATTGTGCGGGCGTTGAGGTCAATCAGGATGCAGTCTGTTGGTAGGGTTTCTGCTACAAAAAAAAGGCGGCGAGCCAGGCTCGCCGCCCCGGTCATGCTGTCAACGCTGTCGTTTCTATCGAAGCTGTGCCGTTCGCAGGCTGGTCGCCAGGTAAATACGCGCACCGTCGCAATCC
>QNFK01000144.1 GCA_003645495.1 Gammaproteobacteria bacterium | reverse complement strand
TCCTGGTGGCGACGTGATGGGAAGATAACGCAGATACGGCAATTGGTCATCACTTTTTATGCTGCATATTTGCCGACGCAGTTCTCAATTCATACAGAATTCTTTACCAAACAAATACTGGTGAGAGTCGCGTCACAGTCGAATTTTCTGCACTGACATATTTTTCCAGAACCATAGTTATCCACCGGTCTGTAAATGTCCGTAAGAGCTGACAACATCATTCAATTCCCAGTGCATCGCCGCATTGAAGTTCGCGGTTGCCCACATTGTGGAAGGCGCAGCGATGTCTGGCAGATTGGGCGATTACTCTGGGCTTATTGTGAGGCGCACGAATTACGCTGGGTTGTAGCGAACTACGAAAGCGTCACTCGCGCGACGATAAATCGCCGAGAGTTACGCAAAGGACTGGAATTTCTTTCGGCCTTCGTCGAGGTCTCCCGCTAACGTCGTTTATTGCACGAGCTGTGCTTTGAAGTCACTCCGGTAATTGTGGCTCAACGGAAATTCACTACCGCCTGTCAGGCAAACCATATGGCCGGAATTTTTCTGCTCCAGGCGTCATGCAGCAGCGGCGATGGAAGTATTCCCGTGGATCCGCCGCCACCGCCACCATTTAGTTACCAGGCATTCGAACTGCTCACGCGATTCCTGCCGCCTGCCGTGCCGCAGTAAGCGGAAACCAGGTGCAATCAAAAAGGCCCGCTACATGCGGGCCTTTTTGTTGTGATTCCCTTGCGAATGATGTGGTTCAATAAGCGCCTTGCATGCGTTCGGAGAAAATAATGAAAAGAATCGAACGGGTACGCGCATTCCTGCGACGCACTATCGCAGCACTAAGTCCCTCGGAGGTGGCCTGGCATGGGGCGTCTGTCGGTGTGTACGTGCTGGCCACGGCGCTCTTGCTGGCATTTTTTGCCGTCTATTTCATGCAGGACTTTACGCTGCAAAAGCTGCCCGCGTTCCTGGTACAGATCGGGGCGCTGTTCCTGTTGGGCGTGCTGGCGTTGCTGGTCTTTCGTTATATCGGCAAGCTCGCACCGTCGTACCGGTTTGCACTTTTCGTCCTGGCGCCCTTTATTATTGTCGTCTTCGCTCCTGGCGACGAAAAACAAAGCGCTGTTTTCGGTACCGCTTTGATCCTGATAGCGTCATTTATCGGCGCAGGCATAGCAGTACTAAGAAAGGATGGATTTGAACCGGCAAGGCAAAAAATAACCCTGGCAATTACTGCGTTAGGCATCGGCGGATTATTAGTCGGCCTGTATGCGACATTCAGCGACAAGGATTCCGCGAATCCGTTACTCGACGGGTACGTTCTTGAAGACAGGACGCTCGACCTGCCCAATCCGGGCCTGCCCGGCACACACGACGTACTCACCCTCACTTATGGCAGCGGTCAGGATAAACGCCGGTCTGAATATGGCGATGGCGCAGACCTGATTTCGCGGTCGGTTGATGGCTCGAAGTTAATTGATAACTGGGACGGGTTCTCCGGTTGGTTGCGTACCAGCTACTGGGGATTCGACGCTGGTGAGTTGCCATTACAGGCACGCGTCTGGTATCCCGACGGTGACGGGCCGTATCCCCTGGTCCTGGTCGTGCACGGCAATCACGCGATGGAAGATTTTTCTGATCCGGGCTACGCCTATCTGGGTGAGTTGTTCGCGAGCCGCGGTATTATTTTTGCATCCGTTGATGAGAACTACATAAATTTCGCAATTTCGGCCTGGGTCGAAGTCTTCGCGGACCGGCCAGGTCTGAAGGAAGAGAACGATGCGCGGGGCTGGCTATTACTACAGCATCTTGCGCAATGGCGGGACTGGAATGATGAACCCGGCCACCAGTTTCGAAACAAGGTTGATATGGATCGCGTCGCGCTCATTGGGCACTCTCGTGGTGGCGAGGCTGTTGGCGTGGCGGCATCATTCAATTCGCTGCAACGGTATCCCGATGATGCCACGCTGGCATTCGATTTTGACTTCAATTTGCGCGGTGTAATCGCGATTGCGCCTGTAGACGGGCAATATCAACCGCGTGACCGGGGCACACCCATTCGCGACGTCAATTACTTCACGATTCACGGCAGCATGGATGGTGACGTGCAATCGTTCGAAGGTACGTCGCAGTATTCAAGAGTCGCGTTTACCAATCCGGACGATTTTCATTTCAGGTCAAGCCTGTATGTGACCGGCGCAAATCACGGCCAGTTCAACACCACCTGGAACAACCTGGACATGAGCTGGTTTCGCGCCTGGGCGCTGGATCTCGACGGCATCATGCATGGTGAAGAGCAACGTGATGTTGCACGTGTTTATTTCAGTGCCTTTCTCGAAGTCGTATTGCGGGACCGATTTGAGTACCTGCCGATATTTTCTGATGCGCGCTACGCGGCTGGCTGGTTGCCGAATACTTTTTACATCAACCAGTATTCGAACTCTGCGGAATTGCCTGTTGCGGATTTCGAGGAAGATATCGACCCGACAACGAACTCGTTAGCGGGCGGTCGGATTGAAACGGCCAACCTTAGCAAGTGGTATGAGGCACGAAACTCACTCAAATGGGACGATCTCGATACACACTCAGTCGTGTTGGCGTGGGACGAAGAATTCACGGAGGAGGTGGCGCGTGTGGATTTCGTGTTACCTGAAGATTGGTCCGGGGCTAATGATCGTACGATCATTAGTGCGTCAATCTCGGCCGCCGATATCGGTACTTTGCCTGAGGACTGGGAGAAAGATGAAGACGCCTCTGACGATGAAGAAAACGAAAGTGATAAGGCGCCTTTGGACTGGAGTATCGAGTTAACGGATAGAAGTGGCGCCAGCGTGTCTCTGCCACTGAGTCACGACGAGGCGTTATATCCGCAGATACAGGCGATACCTCGACGGGCATCATTTCTTGATGGTACGGATACTGCCGAAGTCTTGTTCCGGCGATTCGAATTTCCGGTCACGGATTTTGTTTCTGCAAATACGGTATTTGATCCTGCAGAGCTGGCGCGTATCAGTTTCGTCTTCGATCGCACAAAAAAGGGTGCGATTATCATCGATGACCTGTCAGTAATGAATGTGGAATAAGGAGTACTGTATGACAACGACAAGTTTTCAGTCGATCAATTGGGAGGATGTGGAACTCGAAACTGTAAACCCCAATATGCAGCGGCGTATCGTGACGGGCGAGCGAATGACCGTTGCGCGAATATACCTGCGGGATGGTTTCCTGGTGCCACTGCACAGCCACGAGAACGAGCAGATCACCCAGGTTATATCCGGCCGAATGCGTTTCGCTTTCGGTGATGACCGCGCCGATGTGCTGGAGCTTGGTCCCGGTGATGTTGTCGTCATCCCGTCAAATCTGCCACACGAAGCACTGGCCATAGGCGATGTGGAAGAAATGGATATGTGGACCCCAAGGCGGGATGACTGGCTGGATGGCACGGATGACTATCTCCGCGAGTAAATTCAACAATTGCGATGATCTTGTAGGAGCCCGCCCAGCGGGCGATTGAGTGCTGATGCGTATTACAGAGGCTGATCGCCCGTGCAGATAGAAAGATAATCTCCAGGGCCCAGCAACCACATCTATCGTACGGCGGGCTCCTACAGCAGTTGTCAGCAGCCCCGGCGATTCAGCATCCATTCACTTATTTTTCAGACTCCATTAAGCGTCGGAGGACTATCCTGCAGGCGAAAGTAGGGAAAAGCCTCATTACGAGGCGCTAAGGAGATCGACATGAACATCGTGTATGCAGCAGAGAAACCGAGTATTGCCAAGGTGCTGAGTGTCTACGTCAATCGCCAGGTCAGCCCGGGCGATATCGACGTTCAGGCCAACCCGGATGAAACTGGCAGTTTCTTCATTCGTTGGCAGTTTGATCGGTTCGTCATGTCGCCCAGTGGCGAAGTTGCATCCAATGCGCTGGAGCTCATTGAATAGATTTTCACAATGATTCTCATTGCCTGTTGCCTGCCCTGGTCTCGCAGGGCAAGTCAGCAGATCCGCAGGACTGCATATCAATGCGGACGAAGCGCGGCTACTGGACTACAATCTCGCATTCAGGAGGGATGCCGGAAGCTGCGGCGACAGATTACGAGAGATTAGCTGGTGAGTAACGAGAACCAAACGGATATTGACCAATGTCCGGTGGCAGATTCCGATGAGTTCGGAAATTCAGTTCCGGTCATTGATATAGGTGGACTGACGCAAGAATCCTCTGCTGCAACTGCAATTGCAGAAATCGCATCCGCTTGCAGGGAGTGGGGGTTTTTCCAGGTCGTAAATCATGGTATCCCCCAGTCGCTTATTGACAGGGAGTGGCAGCAGACGCGCAAGTTCTTTGCCCAGCCGATGCAAGCGAAAGAGACAATATTAAGAACCAGGGAAAACCCCTGGGGTTACTACAACAACGAGCTGACCAAGAATCAGCGTGACAAGAAAGAAGTATTCGATTTCACGACCGATGGCGCTGACCCGATTTATGCCGCAGAAAATCGTTGGCCGGAAGGCATGGACGAGTTTCGCGCAGTGATGCGTGAGTATCTGCTGGCTTGTACGAAACTTTCATTGCAATTGTTGCAAGCGTTTTGTGTCGGCCTGAAGCTACCTGCTGACTTCATGCACCATGACTTTGCAACCAATCACACCGGATTTATCAGGCTGAATTATTATCCCGTCAAAGACCCGCTTGAAGGTACTGATACGCCGCGTCAAGCCGTTGCTGACCAGGGTGTGCATCACCATACGGACGCGGGAGCACTCACAGTCCTCATGCAGGATGATGTTGGCGGATTGCAGGTATACAAGGATGGTTATTGGCATAACATTCCCCCTGTTGAGGGCGCAATCGTTATCAACACCGGTGACATGATGCAGGTATGGTCCAATGACTATTATCATGCCGCCATGCATCGCGTCCGTGCGATGGAGGCATGTGACCGTTACAGCATTCCATTTTTCTTCAATCCCTCGGCATCGACCCGCGTGGATCCGCTACCCACAGTTGTCAGCGATGCAAGACCCAGTCGATACCGTAGTATTGAGTGGGCAGAGTACCGCGGCAAACGCACCGACGGAGATTATGCTAACTACGGTACGGAAGTTCAGATTTCACAATTCAGAATTTAGTTAACCGTTTGCGGTCGTTCCGGCCGGAACGAACAAGGCAATCATATGAGCAGATGTAAGGGTGCGATGCTGGCAACACTGGTTCTCTCAGTTTTGGTTGGATGCCAGCAGGCACCGCCACCGTTTCTGGCCGAATATCCAACGATCGATATGCTGATTGAAAACGGCGCCGTTCTCGACGGGCTTGGTAACGACGCGATGATTGCCGACGTCGTAGTGGTCGGCGACAAAATTATTTTTGTTGGCGATGCCGATTTCTCCGCCGATGATATCGAGAGTCGTGTAGAAAAGCGTATCGACGCGACCGGCAAGACCGTCGCGCCCGGATTCATTGATCTTCATTCACACGGCAACCCGCTTGAGACGCCTGAGTTCGAAAACTTCCTGGCGATGGGTGTCACGACGATTTCGCTGGGTGAAGACGGTGATAGTCCGTACGTAGAGCCGTTGTCGGACTGGTTAGCCGAGGTGTCGAACAAGGGCATCGGAACAAATCTCGCGATGTTTGTCGGTCACGGGACATTGCGCGATCAGTCCGGCATCGGTATGTCCGGCGATCCTGAGCCTGAAGCATCTGCGCGCATGCTTGAATTGCTCGATGAGTCTTTGAAATATACGTTTGGCCTGAGTACCGGTCTCGAATACAACCCTGGCTTGAATGCCAGTACCGAAGAATTACGCGAACTGGCCAAAGTGGTGGGCAGGAATGATCGAATGATCATGAGCC
>QNFK01000143.1 GCA_003645495.1 Gammaproteobacteria bacterium | reverse complement strand
CTTTGACCAGCGCAATATGTACCGCCTGGTTCACGTGATCATCGTAGCAGTACATCGTAAATTCGCCGTACGCCGTGGTGACTTTTTCCTCAGCAATTCGATCGACGTTGCGTTCTTTCTCAAGGCGGTAGCGAATCAGGTCCGCGATCGTTCCGATGCGGATGCCATGCTCCCTGGAAAATCGTTCGAGATCCGGTCGGCGCGCCATGCTGCCATCGTCATTCAATATCTCAACTATCGTCGCCGCGGGCTCAAGCCCTGCCAGCCGGGCGAGATCGCAACCCGCTTCTGTATGGCCGGCTCGCGTCAGCACGCCGCCCGGTTGTGCCATTACCGGGAAAATATGACCTGGCTGACAAAGGTGCTCCGGTTTGGCACCCTCCGCGACAGCTACCTGCACTGTGCGCGCCCGGTCGTGCGCGGATATGCCGGTTGTGATTCCCTCAGCCGCCTCAATTGAGATTGTAAAATTTGTTGCGTGCTTGTCATCCGTATCGTCAACCATCAGCGGCAATCGAAGCTGGGCGCAACGTTCGCGTGAGATGGTCAGGCAAATCAGGCCACGTCCGTACCGCGCCATGTAATTGATGTCCTCAGGCCGAACCTTCGCCGCAGCCATCAAAAGATCGCCCTCGTTCTCCCGATTTTCATCGTCGACCATGATGACCATCTTGCCGTCACGAATGTCGGCAATGATGTCCTCGATGTCGCTGAACGCGGATTCTTTGGCGCTCGGATGTAATGTTGGTTTTTCAGCCATAGCCATGTGCTCTCAAAAATTCTTTAGTAATGCCGGAATCGTCGTCTGTCTCAAGTAGTCTTTCCAGGTAACGCGCCAGGAGGTCCACCTCAATATTCACTGTGGTTCCAGCCTGGTAGTCGCCAATAATCGTCTCTGCTGCCGTGTGCGGGATAATATTCACACTAAAGGTATTTGCCGATACCGCATTGACGGTAAGACTGACGCCATCGACGCAAACTGACCCTTTTCTCGCTATATAGCGCCTGTATTCAGGTGGGACTTCAATATCCAGTTTAACCGAGCGGGCATCGGTGTCGCGAGCTTTTATGCTGGCTACGCAGTCAACATGGCCGCTCACGAGGTGCCCGCCCAGCCGTTCACCAAGGCTTACCGACGGCTCCAGGTTGACCTTGCTGCCTGCAACGAGATTTGTCAGCGAGGTGACGTTCATGGTTTCAACGGAGACATCGGTTGTAAAGCCGCTGTTCGTGTACCCGGTCGCCGTCAGGCAAACGCCATTCACAGCGATGCTCTCGCCGACGGCAAACTCCTGCCATGGCAGTCCGGACGAGGTGATCGTCAGGCGCAGGTCGCCGCCCTGCGGCTCAATGCGCTCAACCGTGCCAATGGCTTTGATAATTCCTGTAAACATATTTTTCAGGTAACCGGTCCTGGTGGTCCAACAAGGTAGGTTTGATGGACCACTAGTGTTATTCGGCTATCCACACCAACCTGCCGGACATCAATGACCTTGAGCGCCAGCTTTTGCTGTAGCTCCTGCCAGTCCGGCGTCGCAAACATGCCGCGAGTTTCACTACCCATGATATGGGGCGCCTGATAAATAACAAGCTCATCAACGAGCCCTGCCATAAGCAGACTGCCGGCCAGGGTCGGCCCCGCTTCGACCAGCAGATCATTTATCCGGAGCCCGGCAAGCTCCTCCAGAACCACGGCCAGATCCACTTTTTCGCCGGATCCGCCAATAACCCTGACTTTCGCCCCGGCACGCTCCAACGCGGTGCGCGCTGTGTCATCCTGACAAAAAATGACCGTGTCGCCGGGCAATTCGAGCATGCGCGCAGTGGGCGGCATTCTTAACTGGCTGTCTATAACTACCCGCAGCGGTTGCAGGTCATCATTTTCGATTTTTCCATCGCGAACAGTCAGCGACGGATCGTCCGCGAGCACGGTACCGATCCCGACCATGACCGCGCCGGATGAGGCACGTAAGCGTTGCACATCGGCTCGCGCTTCCTCCCCGGTTATCCATTTGCTTTCACCGTTCGCCATCGCTGTGCAGCCATCCAGGCTCGCAGCGACTTTTAACCTGACGAATGGCCGTGCCCGATTCACCCGTGAGCAGAATCCTTCATTCAGTTTCGCGGCATCTGCACTCATCAGGCCGGACCTAACCTTGATGCCTGCCTGTTCGAGTGCAGCGATGCCATTGCCTGATACTTTTGGGTGCGGGTCGATCATCGCGACAACGACTTCAGTCACACCAGCCTCTATGAGTGCCGTACAGCAGGGAGGTGTCTTGCCATGATGCGAACACGGCTCGAGCGTGACGTAGGCGGTTGCGCCACTGGCATCGCCGCTAACGCCCTCGAGTGCGTTCACTTCGGCGTGGGCAGTACCGGTTTTGCGATGCCAGCCTTCGCCGATAATGGTGTCGTTTCTTACCAGCACGCAGCCAACGCGCGGATTTGGATGGGCCGTGTACAAACCACGGCGTGCGAGGCGCAGCGCCCGTGCCATGTATTCATTGTCTGCCGGAGTGTACTCAGGCATGGCTAGCGCGAAAACTTCATGAGTAGGCGGGACTGCCGGTTACTGTGCTGAGTGCAGCGCGTTCGATCGCGCGAGACTCATTGCCGGGCCTATGGGTGGAGCGGAATCGGACGTGCTGTGCCAGCACAGGAAGCGACAGCCCGGCAGGCGTAAGCTGTAACGCTTCGAAACTCATTGTTCTGCGATTGATTAAATTAGCTAATTCCATCTTCGCTCTTGTCAGCCGATACTCTTGAAGTATTCGTGCTTGTTACTTTTTCTTTCCGAGGAGCTCGGGCAGGAGTGACATCTGTTCGCGGCTTGCGGTCGCTTCTGAAATTTCCTGCAGCCGTTTTATCTCGTCCTGGAACTCGGTTACGTCCTGGAAGCTGCGATAAACGGAGGCGAACCTGACGTAGGCGACCTCATCGAGTTCCCGCAACTCTTCCATAACGAGCTCACCAATGAGGCGCGACGGCACCTCACGTTCGCCCATCGTGCGCAACCGGTGGACGAGCCGTCCGACCGCTTTCTCGAACGCATCTGAGGAAACAGGACGTTTTTCCAGCGCACGAACCATGCTGTTTTTCAACTTCGATTCGTCAAACGGCTGGCGACTGTTGTCGCTTTTGACCAATCGCGGCATTACCAGCTCGGCACTTTCGAAAGTCGTGAAACGCTCATTGCAATCCAGGCACTGGCGACGACGCCGGATCTGTCGACCTTCCCCTGAGAGACGGGAGTCGATTACTTTGGTTTCTTCGTGACTACAAAAGGGACAGTACATGGAGCGCTACCACAACACCTTGAAGTATCAGAATAGCACTCCTGTCAGGAGTACACAGGGAAGCGCTTGCAAAGTTCGAGTACCTGGCCACGAACCCGCTGCGCCATCACGTCATCGCTAATATCCTGCAGGATGTCGCAGATCCAGCCAGTCAGTTCCCTGGTCTCTTCAACGCCAAAACCACGAGTGGTTATTGCAGGTGTGCCGAGTCGCAAACCGCTGGTCACAAATGGTGAACGCGGATCATTGGGTACGGTGTTTTTGTTAACCGTAATATTCGCGCGATCAAGTGCTGCATCCGCATCTTTCCCTGTCATGTCCTTGTCAATAAGACTCAGGCGAAGCAGGTGATTCTCGGTACCGCCCGAAACAATCGTATAACCACGCTGCATGAACACATCGGCCATCACCTGGGCGTTTTCGATCACCTTGCGCTGATAATCCTCGAAGTCAGGGCTCATCGCTTCGAGGAGCGCTACCGCTTTGGCTGCAATGACATGCATCAGCGGCCCACCCTGAATGCCGGGAAATACGAGCGAGTTTAACTTCTTGGTCAGCTCGTCATTTTTCTTCGCCAGGATCATCCCGCCGCGCGGTCCGCGCAAAGTCTTGTGTGTTGTTGTCGTCACGACATCTGCAAATGGCACCGGATTCGGATACAAGCCTGCGGCAACCAGCCCGGCAACATGCGCCATATCGACCAGCAGGTATGCCTCGACACTATCCGCAATTTTTCGAAAGCGCTCCCAGTCAACAATGCGTGAATACGCCGAGAAGCCGGCAATGATCATGCGTGGACGGTGCTCATTCGCGAGTCCCTGCACTTCGTCGTAGTCGATAAGACCGGTTTTGGCATCGACACCATACTGAACTGCGTCGAATAATTTACCGGAAAAATTTACCTTCGAGCCGTGCGTCAGGTGACCACCGTCGGACAAACTCATACCCAGGATCGGATCACCGGCGTTGAGTAGCGCCAGGCATGCTGCAATATTTGCCTGCGAACCCGAATGCGGTTGCACGTTAGCGTAGTCGGCGCCAAACAGTTTTTTGGCGCGTTCGATTGCCAGCGTCTCTGCAACGTCTACATATTCACAACCGCCGTAATAACGCTTGCCCGGATAGCCCTCTGCATATTTATTGGTGAGTACTGAACCCTGCGCTTCCATGACACGCGGGCTCGCATAATTTTCCGATGCGATCAGCTCAACGTGCTCTTCCTGGCGGCGAGCTTCATCGACGATGGCGCGAAATAACTCGCCGTCGAAATTCTCAATCGAGGTCGTTTCAACATACATGTTGTCTGGTCTCTTGGGGTTCTGGTCCGTTAGCGGATCAGGGGGCGCAAAATGGCGGCAATTGTACATGAGCCCGCTGCCAACGGGCCAATAATCAGGCTTATTGGATTGTGTCTAAGCTTCGGTAAAGGCTTGCACTACCCGGGTCCACGCCCGGGCCAGGTTCCTGCGGTTGTAGCCACCGCCACCTGTGCCAATTATTCGCCCTTCACAGTGTCTGTCGGCCAGCTCACATAGCCTTCTGGCTGCCATCGCGTGCGCCTCCTCCGTGTAACGAAGGTGCGTAATCGGATCGCCCTCCAGGCTGTCGGCCCCGCACTGCAGGATTATGAATTCAGGTTTCCCGGCATCGACAAAAGCTTCAACCGTTTCCCAGGCCTTTGCGAATTCCTGGTCGTCCGCTCCCGGCGGCATTGGAATATTCAGCTTCGTGCCCTTCGCCCCACCCTTGCCAGTCTCGCTGGCAGCGCCGGTGCCCGGATAGAGGAACTGACCATCCTCATGCACATCCGCGAATATCACGTCGGGGTCGCTCTCAAAACCGTAAAATACGCCGTCGCCGTGATGTGCATCGATATCGATATAAGCGATGCGCCGCAACTTATGTTTTTGTCGTAAATATTCAATAGCAACGCCACAATCATTGAATACGCAAAACCCGGCGGCATGCTCACGGCCCGCATGATGCAGGCCTGCGATAGGTACAAACGCGCGACTGGCATCACCATTCATCACCGCATCAACGGCTGCAAGTGTGGTCCCGACGACGTCAGACGCGACGTCAAACACGCCCGGAAAGGCCGGCGTGTCACCCCCATCCAGAAATCCTTTGCCCTCTGTGGATTTCCTGGAAATAAATTTTATGTAGTCCGGTGAATGAAACAGTACCAGCTCGTCGACGCTGGCTCGACGCGGTGCTGCGTAGTGGATGCTTGCGCCAAGACCCGCATCAGCCAGTTCGTTCTGAAATACATCGTGGCGATCCATACCAAACGGATGGTCTTCACCAAATCCGTAACTGGCGAGCTCATCACCCTTGTATACGAAGACCGGTTGTTTGTTGGTAACCGTCAATTCTGCCCCCCCGGCTCTTAGCCCGGACTAGCGCTGCCTGCCGCTCTGTAATGCGGCTGAGCATACCTGAAACTTTCAACTATAATGACGCCTTCGCTTTTTTCAGGTCGATGACAAAGTATGGCGCAATATATTTATACGATGAATCGCGTGGCCAAAATGGTGCCACCGAAGCGATTCATACTCAAAGATATTTCTTTAAGCTTTTTCCCCGG
>QNFK01000142.1 GCA_003645495.1 Gammaproteobacteria bacterium | reverse complement strand
CGCGGTTGGGCCGGCGAAGCCTATCGTTGCCGAGACCCATCCCGAGACGAAGCCCGCGGCAGGGTGATAAATCCGCGACAGGAAGTTGTACTCACCACCGGAGCGGGGCATCGCGGCCCCCAGTTCGGCATAGGTCATCGCACCACAAACGGCAATGATGCCGCCAATCGCCCATAGCATAAGCAATGGAAATCCTGAGCGGATATCCAGGAGTTGAAAGCCAAGGCTCGTAAATACCCCAGTGCCAATCATATTGGCGATTACAACGGCGGTAACGGTCGTATATCGAAATTTATCCGCAGACATAGTCTGGCATGTGCCCCTTAATAACGCTCAAACGACAATGGAAAAATCGTCGGCATCTTCGTGAAATGCAAATCGGTTGCGAAATTTTTCTAATGCATCAATGTCGAGCGTTTTGCTGACGACACCGGTTTGGTCATTTAGATTCGCCAGCTCCTGACCCGTATAATCGATGATTGCGCTGCCGCCTGTATAGGGGATGTCATTGCCATCCACACCAGTACGGTTGACACCAACCACGTAGGAGAGATTCTCTATCGCGCGGGCACGTAGCAGGCTCTCCCATGCGTAGTGGCGGCGGCTCGGCCAGTTGGCGACGTACAACAGCAAATCATAGTTATTCCGATTGCGACTCCATACGGGGAAGCGAAGGTCATAACAAACCATAGGACAAATACGCCAGCCGTTAATCTCGAAGCTTATGATTTCGTCGCCGGCTGAAAAATGGTGTTGCTCATCTGCCAGGCGAAAAAGATGGCGCTTGTCATAGGATGCTTCCTGACCGTTCGGATCGACGCAGATAAATCGGTTATAGAATTTATCGTTCTCTGCAATGATCAGGCTGCCGCAAACGGATGTATTTTTCTCAGCAGCCATTTCTTTCATCCAGGAGACAGACACACCGTCCATTGATTCCGCATACGGTTTCGCATCCATGGTGAAACCGGTCGTGAACATTTCTGGCAGAACAATCAGGTCAGTTTGATCGTTCAGTGCATGCAGGACATTTGCGAAATACTCACGACTCTTTTGGGCGTCGTGCCAATGCAGATCCGCTTGCACGATGGAGACGGTTAAAGCTTGCATAATCTTTCAGCCGCCTGCTCCAGCATATCGTCGTTTTTCGCAAAACAGAATCGCAGCAGCCGGTCATCTGATTTTTTCTCGCAAAAGACTGATACCGGAATTGATGCGACGCCGATTTCCCTGGTGAGCCTGCTGGCGTAGGCAACATCGTCTTCGTTCGTAATGGCGGAATAATCGAGGATTTGAAAGAAGGTACCGTTGGCGGGACGAAAACTGAAGCTGGAATCTTTCAGCAGCTCACAAAAATGATCGCGTTTCTGTTCGTAAAAAGCAGGAAGTGCCGCATAGTGTTCCGGCGTGCGCTGCATGTATTCCGCGATCGCGTGCTGGATAGGCGTAACGACGGCATAACACACCCATTGATGAATCTTGCGAAATTCAGTGGTCAGTGCAGCAGGAGCGACGCAGTAACCAACCTTCCAGCCGGTGGCGTGGTAGGTCTTGCCGAAAGACGAGATAATGAAGCTTCGTTGCCACAGCTCGTCATTTTTCAACAGGCTTTCATGCGCAGCGCCATCGAAAATAATATGTTCGTAGACCTCATCCGAGAGCAGGTACACAGATGTATCGCGAACCACGTCTGCCAATGACTTCAGATCTTCCGCGGTCAGGATAACGCCGGTCGGATTATGTGGAAAGTTTAATATAATCAATCGGGTACGTTCATTTATTGCATCTTTCAAGCGTCCCCAGTCGATATGAAAATCAGGCTGTTCGTCACTCACAACCAGCGGGATATGCCTGCACGTGCCACCTGCGAGCGTCACTGCGGGCTCGTATGAGTCATAGGCAGGATCAAATACGATGACTTCATCGCCGGGACGAACTGCTGCCTGGATCGCGCTGAAGAGTCCTTCGGTCGCGCCATCGCACACCGTTACTTCAGCATCGGCGTCTACTTTTCTGCCGTATAACATCTCAACCTTACTGGCGATTGCATCGCGCAGCGGTGGTACGCCGAGCATAGGTGCGTACTGATTCGCTCCATTGTTCAGATACTTGGTGACCAGATCGAGGAGCTCCTGGTCGGGATCGAAACTCGGGAAGCCCTGCGATAAATTGATCGCATTGCACTCCTCCGAGAGCGCGCTCATGACGGCGAATATTGTTGTGCCGGTATCCGGCAGTTTGCTGTCCATAGTGTTGCTGGTACCGATTCAGGTTAGCGGCGGGATCGTCCAGCCATCAGGTTGCGGTCCCTGGTCCGCGATAATTTCCCGATGGTGGCTCCAGGTGATACTGATCGCTTCGGGCGTACCGATACCGGCACCGCGTGGATCGCCACCCGGACCAAACCAGTGATTTTGCGGTGCGCCTGTCGTTCGTCCCCTGATGCCGCAGTAGGTCGTGCCGTTCACAGTCGCACCCAAAACGGCGTTTTGGAAACTGACGTCCTTGCTGACGACTGCCGCAGTCAGGTGATGCGACATTCGTTCGAGGATATTCAGAACTGTCGGCAAATCATCGTCTCCCCAGGTGACAATCACCTGGAACGGACCGAACAGCTCTGTCGTAACAAGGCCGAAATGCTCGCCGGCAACAGCGCTAAGCGGAACCCTGACTGCGGTTGGCTCAAAGGCGCCGTAACAATCCGGGATCGAATGTCCGCTAAGTGATTTGCCGCCGAACAGTAGTTCTGCACCTGGAATGGCGGCTATTGCATCCACGTGTGCATGCATCTGCTCGTTGGTCCAGGTGAGCACCGGCCCGATAGAAAGATCTTCCAGGTTACGACGAGCTGCAAGCGTTTTTAGCTTTGGCAGCAGCGCATCGGCCCAGTTTTCGTGTGCAAAAACGATGCTTTCCGCAGAACATTTTTGCCCCGTTCCGTTATACGCGTCCTCATCACATTGCCAGGCAACGTAATCGAGCCACTCCGGATGATAGTCGGGACCGATTACTTTCCAGTCGAATCCGGCATCCTCGATTCTCACTGCGCCGCTCATGACCTCTGACAGATGTTCTGCGACGGAGCTGGACCCGGTGAATTGCAGCAGCCGGATATCGTCTTTCGCCGTATCAATGAGTTCACCCATACTTTTGCCGCGACAATGTATGACGTCCAGGTCACCCGGCGGGAGCCCGGCATGAATCAGCAGGCGCACAAATTGTTCCAGGACGACGCTTACCTTGGTTTCGGGCTTGTTGAGCGGTCGGTTACCCATCGCAAGGGCACCGACAAGTTGCAGTGCCGGAATTTCCAGCGGGAAATTAAAGGGCGCGATGATAACGACCGGTCCATACGGCCAGCGATAGCCGCGGGATTCCTGGCCGGTGTGGTTGCCCGGGTTAGAGAAGCCGCGTGCCAGGAAACGCACGCCGTCGCCGGCAAAATTCTCGAGAAAGACACGGGTAACGACCACCTCGCCAAGGCACTGATTCCAGGTCTTGGGCATGACGCGCTGGATGAGTTTGGTGAAATAGTCCTCGACGTGCTTCTCTGCCATTAATGCGGCTGCCCGCGCACATACCTGGCCCAGCATCACATAGCGATCCGGGTTCTTCAGTGGGTTGTGCAGGCCCGATTTCGGGCAACTGCGTAAACCTTCGATAAATGGTGCGTGATTCTGTGTCTCGGGCACCTGCAACATTACCTGGCCGGTCATCGGGTCGATGATGTCGTCATAGCTGGCATCACTGTCCAGCCATTGTCCGCCGACGAGGTTTTGCAGCTTTCCTGGATTATCTGCCGTCATACCGTCAAACGGATCGACGGTTGCAAACTCGGGCACTCGGGACATTCTGCTCTCCTGATTATTGTTATTGGTAGCGCCGGGCAGAGGGCGTTGGGCAAACGAGAGAATAACAATGTATGGACCCGCGTACGAGTCCATGGACGGATGAGGTACGAGTCCAGGGATGGACTCGGTAGAGCGAAGCAGGAGCCCGAGCCGACGAGTCCAGGGATGGACTCGGTAGAGCGAAGCAGGAGCCCGAGCCGAGAGAGAAGCAGGAGCCAGAGCCGATCAGGACTATTTTCAACAGCTTTTCATAAACACCGTTGTGTCCGGCGTGCGTTGGAGTGATAATCGCCGCCGGTCCGCGTTGGTCACCCCGCGACGGCCAGTCGTTAACCCCGTCAGGCCCGGAAGGGAGCAGCGGCAGCGATGACGCCGGGTGCCGGGGAGCGGCTGGCGCGGGCCACTTTCACAACATGCCAGGCGGAGAAATCCGCATTGAAGCAAGTAGTCCATCAAACCTACCTTGTTGGACTACTAGCCCGGACTAGGTCCGGCGTGCGGCTTTGGTTACACTGTCCGATCTCGTGGCAATTGCCCGCTGGCATGCCATGAATCTTGATTTTCACTGGTTGATCTATGGGTTATTTAGCACTCGCGCGTAAATGGCGACCGAAAAACTTTGCCGAAACGGTAGGGCAGGAGCATGTGCTCAGAGCGTTGACCAATGCACTGGACAGCGAGCGACTGCATCATGCCTATTTGTTCACCGGTACCCGCGGTGTCGGCAAAACCACGATCGCGCGCATTCTGGCTAAAGCGCTCAATTGCGATAACGGCATCACTTCAGAGCCGTGCGGAGAATGTAGCGCCTGTACCGAGATCAACGAGGGGCGATTTGTCGATTTGATTGAAGTCGATGCTGCATCCAAGACCAAGGTCGACGATACGCGGGACCTGCTCGATAACGTTCAATATGCTCCGGCTCGTGGTCGATTCAAGGTCTACCTGATCGACGAAGTGCACATGTTGTCGAAAAGCTCGTTCAATGCCTTGTTGAAGACGCTGGAAGAACCGCCGCCGCACGTCAAATTCCTGCTGGCAACGACAGATCCACAAAAACTTCCGATTACAGTCCTGTCGCGTTGTCTGCAGTTCAATCTGAAACGCCTTACACCAAAACTGATCCGGGATCGCCTCGAACTGATCTGTAAAGAAGAAAAGATCAAGGCAGACCCGGCAGCGCTGGCATCACTCGCGCGAGCGGCTGATGGCAGCTTGCGTGATGCATTGAGCCTGCTCGACCAGGCTATTGCCTATTGCGGTGGCGATGTCGACAACGATGCGGTCGGCGTCATGCTGGGCACCATCGATCGCCAGCACGTAAACCGGCTGCTGCAATTGCTGGCTGGCGGGGACGCTGCCGGAATTATTTCCGCGATAGCCGGGATTGATGAGCAGTTCCCGGACTACGCAAGATTACTGGACGATATGGCAGCCACGTTGCAGCGAATAGCGATTTACCAGGTCGTTGGCGCTGTCGATTTCGATGATGATATGGACGAGGCCGAGCTTGCCGCGCTGGCCGGGAGCTTGTCGCCAGAGGACGTGCAACTTTTCTATCAAACTGCAATCACCGGACGTCGCGATCTTTACCTGGCACCTGTCCCGAGAAGTGGTGCCGAGATGACGTTGTTACGCATGCTGGCTTTTCAGCCGGGCGGCAGCCCGGGTCAGTCCGTTGAACGACCGGCTCGCCAAAACAAGCCAGCAGTGACTGCTCAACCGAAACCGCAAGCGGCACCGGCAGCACGTGAACAGAACAGCACCAGCGAGGAAACGGTGACATCTGCTGCAAGCGCCAACACCTGGCAGGAGCCGGTCTGGTCGGAGCTAATTGAACAACTGGGTATCAATGGGGCAGTCAAATTACTCGCAAGTAATTGCGCTTATGTTCGTCGCGAGAACAATGTCCTGCATCTGTGCCTGGATGGACGCTCTGAATCCTTGCTGACCAGCTCGCGGCAGGCCGCACTATCGAAAGCGCTGGCCAACTATTTTGGCGAGCCGCTAAAAGCCGAAATTGCCATTGACGAGATTGAGG
>QNFK01000141.1 GCA_003645495.1 Gammaproteobacteria bacterium | reverse complement strand
GCCGCGATGCCCCGCTCCGGTGGTGAGTACAACTTCCTGTCGCGGATTTATCACCCTGCCGCGGGCTTCGTCTCGGGATGGGTCTCGGCAACGATAGGCTTCGCCGGCCCAACCGCGCTTGCTGCAATAACTTTTGCCATTTATGCGACTTCAATTATGCCGGGAGAGTCGTCGGCATGGCTGCAAAAAGTTCTGGCGGTGGGTCTCGTCGTCGTTCTGACAGTCATACACAGTTCTAACCGGCGCAGCAGCGGCGGCCTGCAGGTTATTTTCACGATACTGAAGGTAGGCGTTATTCTCGGCTTTTGCCTTATTGCGCTGGTGATCGTTGATGAACCTCAGCCGGTGCAGTTCCTGCCAAAAGCGGGCGATGGCGCAATCATGACCAGCGGCGCATTTGCAGTTGCACTGATCTACGTCAGCTACGCCTATACCGGCTGGAATGCGGCAACGTATCTCAGCAGCGAACTGGAAGACCCGCAACGAACGCTCCCTGTGATTCTCCTCAGTGGCACACTGGTCGTGATGCTGCTGTATATCTGTCTCAACTTCGTTTTTTTGTATGTTGCGCCAATGGATGACATGAGTGGCCAGGTCGAGGTTGGCTTCATCGCAGCCGAGGCAGCATTCGGTAACCTGGGGGGACGTGTTACCGGACTCATACTGGCTTTACTCCTGATATCTACTGTCAGCGCCATGACCATTGCCGGCCCACGTGTTTTGCAGGTAGTCGGCGAAGACTTTTCGGCGCTGCGATTTCTGGCCTACAAGAACAAAGATGGTCTCCCGAGCAGAGCTATCTATCTTCAGTCTTCTCTTGCCGTGTTGTTTATTTTGTCATCGAGTTTCGAATCAATACTCGTCTTCGCCGGCTTCACGCTGGCACTCAATAGTTTCGCGACCGTCCTGGGTATTTTCGTACTTCGCCAGCGACAACCCGATCTGCCGCGCCCCTATAAAACCTTTCTTTATCCGCTGCCGCCGCTGATCTATCTGTCACTAACCGGCTGGACGCTTTGGTTTGTACTGGTCAACCGGCCGGTCGAGGGATTATTCGGGCTCGGCATCATCGCTGCAGGGCTCGTTGTTTACTATTTGTCGCTCAACAAAAGTTACAGCACGCAAGGCACGTGAACCTATCCATCATCACAGTCAACTATCGGTCGTGGGGGCATCTCGAAGCGGCACTGGCCGCGCTCAGGCCCGATTTCCCGGCTGACTGGGAAATCATCATCGTCGACAACGAGTCGCAAGCCGAAATGCTGGAACAATTCGCGGCGGATTATCCGTGGGCTGTGTTTGTGGCTAATCCTCGTAACAGCGGCTTCGGCTATGCCTGCAACATGGGTGTGGAAAAGGCCACGGGTAAGCAGCTGCTTTTCATGAACCCGGATGTGATTGCCAGCTGCGATGACATTCGATCTCTGATAAAGGAAAAGGCCGATAATCCGAACGTCGCAATACTGGCGCCCGCGCAAGTCGACAAGAACGGCCGCCCGCAGAAGGTGTTCGATGATTTTCCCAGTTTGCTTAACCAGAGCAAGACGGTGAAAGCATTGCTGCGTTTTATCCTGCCCTCCAGTTTTCCTGATCCTCGCGCACGCTACGACAAACTTACCTATTGTGACTGGGTAACGGGTTCAGTCCTGCTTATCGACCGTGCGGATTTCGATGCAATAGGCGGTTGGTCTGAGGACTACTGGATGTACGTTGAAGATGCTGACCTGTGCCAGCGTGCACACGAGCTGGGCATGCTGACAGCCTTTACACCGAACGTACAGGTAACACACGCACACGGCGGATCCAGTCGGTTGAATGTCGAGGTGAAATCCATGACGAAACTGGAAGTGATTATTTCCAAGCATGTCTACACATCAAACCACACGCACGGTTTGCAACGCTGGTTGATGCATGCGCTGATAGTGCTGCTAAGACTGCCGATGCTTATAGTCGCCGCAATACTGGACCTGGTTACATTCGGCAGGGTTCCGACGCTGCGCGTTCGCAGCAAGATGTTTACCGGGCTTCTCCGCTACTATTCAGGTGTAATGGACACCGGAGAGTGGCTCAGTCCGCGAGCGCTGGCCAACAGGACAGAAGCACAATGAGATCGATACGAAGCCTGCGTTGGCAAACGTTACTTTCGCTGACGGCCCTCGCCATTCTGTCTGCCTGCACAGCAGTGCAACCAACCGTCATTGAAAAGCTGGATGAGTTAACCGCCGTAACAGTTACCTACTGTCGAACGCCGCTGGTTATGTCTCCGGACACGCCGCTTAACCGGGAAGCCAGAAGAGACTACCTGCAGATTGGTGTGCTTGAAGTCAATCAAATGGGGGCGCTCAAGTATTACCTGTGGCTTGGAATCACGTTAGTCGACCAGGGTGCAAATTCAGACGATCATCCAGAAGGCTTCGAGGCGATCGAATTAACAGCTAATGATGAGAGTCTTGAACTTGATGTTGAAGGTTGGACGCCAGCTGTCATTGGAACCAGCGAGCCCGTGTACCAAAAACTCTTTACGGACTCGGCAGATGCTTACTACCAGGTAACGCTCGAGCAAATTCAGCTGCTTACAGATTCGGATAACCTGAAGTTGCGCACAACGGGTGCTGCGCCCAGAGAATTCGTATCGTGGTACAGCCAGGAAACGTTCGAAGGCGATTTAGCGGAGTTTCTTCGCGCGGTGACGCAATAGGCTCAGGCACAAAAGGATAACCACCGAAAAGAACAGACGTCATTGCGAGGAGCGAAGAAACAGACGTCATTGCGAGCCCGGAGGGCGTGGCAATCTCCCGACGCTGCCGCACGGCTTCGTTTGGCACTATTGCAACCTGATAGAGGTTGCCGCGTCGCTTCGCTCCTCGCAATGACGTCTGTTTTTTCGAGCTCGCAATGACGTCTGTTTCTTCGGGCTCGCAATGACGTTGGTGCTATCCGGCCGCTTAGTCAGGCATTGCCGGACAGCGTCTGTACGATCAAGCTTGATTTATTACAGCTACTCGCCAGCCGAGTAGTTTTTCTCGATCCAGTCCCGATAGCTGCCATCCATTACCGCACGCCACCAGGACTCGTTATCGAGCATCCACTTCAGCGTGCGCTGTAATCCGGATTCGAACGTTTCGACGGGCTCGTAGTTCAGCTCGTTGGTCGCGCGGGTTGCGTCAATTGCGTAACGCCAGTCGTGACCAAGCCGGTCTTTGACGTAGGTGATCAATGATTCCGTGGGTTTTCCGGCAGCAGCGGGCGCATCCGGGAACGTGCTGCGTAATTCGCTGTCGGCCGCAAAGATATTGTCGATATGCGTGCAAATCTGTTTGACGATATCGATGTTCGTCCATTCGTTGTTGCCGCCGATATTATAGGTTTCACCTATTGCGCCTTTCTCGATCACCAGGTCGATGCCACGACAATGATCGTCGACATACAACCAGTCGCGAATGTTTGAGCCATCTCCATAAACAGGCATCGGTTTGCCCGTCAGCGCATTGACTATCATCAACGGTATGAGTTTTTCCGGAAACTGATACGGACCGTAGTTATTTGAGCAATTGCTGGTTGTCACCTGCAGCCCAAAGGTGTGGTGATAAGCGCGCACCAGGTGGTCGGACGCTGCTTTGCTTGCAGCGTACGGAGAGTTGGGAGCATACGCTGTGCTCTCGGTGAAAGCGGGATCATCCGGACCCAGCGTACCGTAGACCTCATCGGTCGATACGTGTTGGAAACGGTGCCATGAGGGAGCGTCATCGCGCTCCAGCCAAACCTCGCGAGCCACTTTCAGCAGGTTGTGTGTACCCAAAACATTGGTCTGAATGAATGCATCAGGTTCATGAATTGAGCGATCAACATGCGACTCCGCAGCGAAATGAACGATCAGGTCAATTTTTTCATCGAGCATCAGCGACTCGATTAAAGCCTGGTCGCCAATGTCGCCGTGCACGAATCGATAAGTATCAAGTCCCTCCAACTCGACAAGATTCGCTTTGTTGCCGGCATAGGTCAGCGCATCGAGAATGACGAGGCGATCGTCAGGATATTTCTCCGCCCAATAGAGGGCGAAATTACTGCCTATAAACCCTGCACCACCTGTAACGAGCAAACTACGCATAAACTTCTGCATCCTTAAATGAAACGCCGGTCAGATCTTTCTCCGACATGAGCGGCTCCTGCCCATCCTGCAGCGGCCAGTCGATACCGATATCAGGGTCATTCCAGAGTATCGTCCGCTCGTGCTCCGGCGCGTAGTAGTCCGTGCAACGATATTCGAAATCAGCGGAGTCACTGAGTACCTGGAAGCCATGTGCAAATCCCGGCGGTACCCATATGATCCTCCGGTTGCCGGCAGACAGCACCTCTCCGACCCATTGGCCAAAGGTTGGCGATGATTTCCTCAGGTCGACAAGCACATCATATGCTTCGCCTTGAATGACACGAATCAGCTTGCCCTGCGCCTGCTCAATTTGATAATGCAATCCGCGAACTGTGCCCCGCGTCGAGCGACTTTGACTATCCTGCACAAAGCTTGCATCGATGCCGGCGTCTTTGAATTTTCGCGCCTGCCACGTTTCCATAAAAAAGCCGCGCGGGTCCTCGAAAACGACCGGATCGATTACGATCACATCGGGAATCTGAGTTGCCGTGAACTCCATCAGAAAGTCGTATCCTCAAGCATTGCCGTCAAATATTCACCGTAGCCATTCTTGCCAAGATTCCCCGCAAGGACCGCGACCTGCTGTGCGTCGATGTAACCGTTCTTGAACGCGACTTCCTCCGGGCAGCAAATTTTCAGGCCTTGCCGGTGTTCTATGATTTGCACAAACTGTGCGGCCTCGAGGAGCGAATCGTGTGTGCCAGTATCCAGCCAGGCAGTACCCCGCCCCATCACTTCCACCTGCAATGCATCCTGCTGCAGGTAAAGGCGATTCGAATCGGTGATTTCGAGTTCGCCGCGCACCGACGGCTTGAGGCTCTTCGCCATATCGACGACACGGGCGTCATAAAAATACAAACCCGTCACAGCGTAATTTGATTTCGGCTCGGCCGGTTTTTCCTCG
Organism: Gammaproteobacteria bacterium; assembly: GCA_003645495.1. Classification (GTDB taxonomy): domain Bacteria; phylum Pseudomonadota; class Gammaproteobacteria; order Steroidobacterales; family Woeseiaceae; genus SZUA-117. The sequence continues at coordinate 838 of QNFK01000141.1, read as the reverse complement.
ATTCCGAGCGCTCGCCCGTTTTCATCGAAATGTACAACGCCGTATCGTTCCGGATCATTCACGTGGTAGGCGAACACTGTTGCTGTATCGGGTCGTTCTGCTGCCGCGCGTAATTGTCTTGCAAGCCCGTAACCATAAAAAATATTATCGCCAAGAACCAGCGCGACCGAGCCGCCATTGATAAACTTCTCGCCAATTAGAAAGGCTTGCGCAAGACCATCTGGAGAAGGTTGCACTTCATAAGACAACGATATCCCCCATTGGCTGCCATCGCCGAGCAATTTCTGAAACGCCGCCTGATCTTCCGGCGTCGTTATGATCAGAATATCCGTGATATCGGCCGACATAAGCGTCCACAATGGATAATAAATCATTGGCTTGTCGTAGATCGGCATTAATTGTTTGCTGACAGACAAGGTCAGCGGGTGTAATCGTGATCCGGTACCACCGGCGAGAATAATCCCTTTCCTGTTTGGTTTGCTCATCCTTTACCTCCGCTGCTGCTATCCAGAACTTCGAACGCAGGAATCGGAATAATGTACTTGCCGCCGTTTGCCGCAAATTCGCTTGTGCTCTGCATAATCTCGCGCGCAAAATTCCAGGCAAGTATGACCAGGTAATCTGGCGGATTGGCTGACAATACCGAGCGATCAACGATCGGAATGCCATTACCCGGGGAAAACCTGCCGATCTTCTCCGGCGTGTCATCTACGATGTAGTCAATAGTCGCCAAGTCGATGCGGCAGGCGTTCAGCAGCGTATTGCCCTTCGCAGAGGCAGCAAATGCAGCAATCTTCGCACCGTCACGCTTCAAGGACCCAAGCTCATTGGAAAGATC
>QNFK01000140.1 GCA_003645495.1 Gammaproteobacteria bacterium | reverse complement strand
TAGGGTCACTGTCCCCCTAATTGCGATCAGTAACGATGGCTTAACGGGCGGGTGCGCCAGCAGGTAATCGGATTAGGCGCGTTTCTCATTGTTTTGAGTAAGGCAGGTGACCAGGACGGTCAGTGATCTGAACGACTGCTATACGGAAAAGCAGCCGTCCAGATTTTCGTTGAGGAGTCTTGGCTTTAGTTGTTGGCGCTATCCTCGCGTTCCGCCACAAATCGGGTTCGCGCCGAATCATACTCGACCAACGCCGCTAGCAATTCCGGGTTAGCGGCAATCAAAGTTTGCATCTTCTGCTCGTATTTGGCCGTTTTCTCGATAAAAGCGGGATTGCCATCCTGATTTGCCACGCGAGATATTTTATTGCCGCTTCGGGAAGCATGCTGTGAATAGGCTTTCGTTACGAACCTTGCACGGCAGACGTGATTCTTCATGTGGGTGCCTGTCGGCGACTCATAGAAGCAGCGAACGTTATAGTCCTTCTCGTCATTCAATTTGTTGAAGACTGAGTAGAAGTCCTCCTCGGCCCTGACGACTTCCCGCCGTAATTCGGCCAGGGATTTTTCGCCAACAACGACAATATTGTCGATTGCCGCGGTTTTTGAGGCTGCCCCGGCCGATGCCTGTTCATTTTGCCCGGCAGCTGCCATCGGGAAGGCCAATACGGCGCCAAATAGTGCCAAAATCATGTGAGTCTGTTTCATTGTAGTTTCCATTGGTGTCCAGATATTCTATAGATGCATTAACTGGGCAAATGGTTTATTCGATTTGGAAATAAGGCGGAAAACGTGATCCCACGCACATTTTTGGCACCGCTGAAAAGCTGATGGTCCATAATGAGAGCATAGAGCACCATCAGCGGGAGCCCGCTTGTGGTCGAAAGCAGACCCCGATTTGCCCTAAAATGGATCAATTCAGAGCTCCCATCCCCTCGAGAGCGGACGTTAGGCTAGAATCGGTCAAAAGGTCCGTTAATGACCCGAAGTGGACATAGCAGCGAGTGATCTGCCGTCTGACTTAAAAGCTTCCTGCAAATAATAATAACAACGGAGAAACTATAGTGAGAGGAACTCGCTGGATCGTTCTGGCCATCATCGTCTTCGCAAGCTTCATTGCTTACGTTTTACGCACGAACGTTTCCATCGTCAGCGAGACGATGATGCACGACCTGGGCATGAACGAGTACCAGCTCGGGATGATATTTTCAGCATTCGCAGCTGGCTACGCGATTTTTCAATTTCCGGGCGGCGTTTTTGGCGACAAGTTCGGACCCCGATTTACGATTTCTGCCATTGCGATTGCGTGGGCCGTGCTGACAGTAATAACCGCTCTTATTCCCGGCACGGACGTATTGTCTGTCGGCGCAATCGTTGCCGCACTCATTGTCACTCGATTTATGGTCGGCGTGGTGCATGCACCATTTTTTCCCGTGACAATTGGCGGCACGATTGCGAGTTGGTTTCCTGTCAGGCAGTGGGGGCTACCGAACGGTTTGTCCAGTACAGGTCTGACCCTGGGTGCTGCAATAACGGCGCCGATGGTTGTCTGGCTCATGGAGGATTATGGCTGGCGCGGGGCTTTGCTGATGACTGCGCCTGCAGGACTCGTCGTTGCATTTGTCTATCACTGGTATGTACGGGATGACCCCAAGGATCACCCGCGGATAAGCGCAGCGGAGCTATCGCTCATAAAATCTGATCGGCCAGCGGCGGAGGGCGGACCGGAGAAGGGAGCATGGAAGCTCGCGCTAAAGGACCGCAACGTCCTTTTGATTACGATCAGCTATTTCTGCATGAATTATGTGTTTTACCTGTTTTTCAATTGGTTCTTTTTTTACCTGGTCGATGTAAAGGGATTCGCTGCTGCAGACGCCGGAATGCTGACAGCGGCACTGTGGATTCTGGGTGCGATCGGGGCGACTGCCGGAGGGTTTATCTGCGATGTCCTGGTTCGTCGTTTTGGTATCCGACTTGGAACCCGCTACCTGACAATGACTGGACTGATTTTGTCGGCTATCTTTCTTTTCATTGGTGCGACGTCTGACAGCGTTGTATTAACGGTCGTCATGCTGTGCATTTGTTTCGCCTGCAATCAGCTTACCGAGGCACCAATCTGGGTCGCAACCATGGCGGTATCCGGAAGACATGCGGCTGTTGCCACGGGCGTATTGAACACCGGCGGCAATCTCCCGGGGTTCGTCGGCGGCATGCTGGTGCCGGTGACTGCAAACCTGTGGGGCTGGCCAGCAGCTATAGTGACGGGCTCCGTGTTTGCGATTATCGCCGCGCTACTATGGGTTTTCATCCGTGCCGACGAACCGATGGGCGCTAGCCAGGAATAAGTTCGTGACAGACACGCTTCTTTTCGACACAACCGCAGACCTGATCGGGTTTGCCCGATGGCGGTGAACGTCCGCTTTATCCCCCGAAAGCGGACATTGAGCTAAACTATCAAAAAAGGGTCGCTAATGACCCAAAGCGGACATTGCGTGGTGGTCTAATTGCGCCGATCAAGAAAACGAATAGGCTTGCATTATATGGATGATAACAAGCGACAAGTAAGCAATTCGGACTCGACCTATCCCGACTTAACCAGGCGTGAACTTACTCTAGCTCTGGCCAGTGGCGTTGCGTTGTTGCGGCCGACCGTTTCGTGGGCCGCGACTACTTCGTCGATTTCGTCTGCTGGGAGTGACACGCCATTGCACTACAAAAGTTTATCGGACGTTGCCAGGCTAATCGAGGCTGGCGACCTTCGACCCACTGAGCTTGTGCAACAGCTTCTGTATCGGATTAGTACAGTGGATAGAAGTCTCCACAGCTATGTGACGGTCATGGGTGATCTTGCGATGGCCAGCGCGCGACAAGCCGAAGCCGAGATCAATTCTGGCCGCTACCGCGGCCCACTCCACGGAATGCCAATCGGAATTAAGGATCTTTGCTATACCAAGGGTGTTCGAACCATGGCTGGAACAAAAGTTCTCTCGGACTTTATTCCTGATTTTGACGCAACGGTGGTTGCGAAATTGGAAGCTGCCGGAGCGGTTATTCTCGGCAAGTTGGCACTGTGCGAGGGAGCACATGGCCCCTATCATCCAGACCTCGAGGTTCCGGTGAATCCGTGGGATTCAACGCGATGGAGCGGAGTCTCCTCAAGTGGCAGTGGTGTAGCGACAGCAGCCGGGTTGTGCTTTGGCTCCGTAGGTACAGATACTGGTGGTTCGATCCGCTATCCCTCTGCCGTCAACGGTTGCATTGGCCTTAAGCCGACCTATGGACGGGTTAGTCGGCATGGCGTTTTCGCGCTGGCTGGGTCGATGGACCATGTCGGGCCGATGACAAGGACTGTTGCTGACGCGGCAATCATGTTCGAAGCGATGGCTGGCTTTGACAGCAATGATCCCACTTCTCTGACCGATCCGGTGCAGCCTATCGGAGACGAGCTGCGACGTGGCGTTGCGGGAGTGCGCATTGGTTTCGATCATGATTATGCGAGCAACAATGTTGAGCCTGCCGTGGCGAAAGCTGTGAGCGACGTGATCTCCGAGTTGCAACGCCAGGGCGCAGAGATTGTGGACGTCAAAATGCCCGATGTTGGCAACCCCGGTCAGGTTTGGTATGACCTCGAGACGGCCGAGGCCGTTATCGCCAATTCAGAGACATTTCCCAGCCGAGCTGATGAATACGGTCCCGGATTTCGCGCAGTCCTCGAGTACGGACTGCAGGTTAGCGGAGAGACTTACGCACGCGCATCAAAACACCGCGATGAATTCTCGGGTCGATTGCATCGGATGCTGGCGGAAGTCGATTGTATGGTGTGTCCGTCGATGGGCAATTCAGCTCCCGCCAAACTGACAGACGCTGCTGCGGTCGAAACAGATGCGATTTGGGAAAGTCTCGTACCGAATGACATCTTCACTAAGCCCTTTAATTTCAGCGGCGTTCCGACTCTGTCGGTACCGTGTGGCTTCTCGGTCGACGGATTGCCTCTCAGCGTGCAGTTTGTAGGCGCGCGCTTGAGTGAGGCGTTGTTGTGCCGCGTGGGGCACGCCTACGAACAAGCGACGGAATGGCATACCAGACATCCATCGGTTTGATGGAAACTTTCCAATGAGAAATTTCGGGCTGGAAGCAGACATTCGTAATCAGCCTACGAGTATCTGCACCTGGATTCTGACGTACGTCAGCACCATGGGAAACTGATGCCCTACCGCTGACCGCAAAGCTCCAATGTGGAACGGAATAGTTACTTACCGACAGTCTCTCTACCTTCACCGCCAAACCGAGTGGCAAAATAGCCGATAACGGAACCCACAATGGCACCTTCTACCGTAAACCAAAACGGCGAACTAAGTACTCCACCTTCACCGAACAAACTCACCATCATGGCACCCATGACGTCGTAGGCGAAGAAGACCAGTACGAAGTTCATCCATGCGCCCACTATCGGTGCGCGAAACCACCAGGGGAAAGGCAGCTTCAGTACCGGGTGATAAGTAAAAACCCCAAATACACCGATTATTGCGCCGACAGTTGTGTACCAAAATAATATTCCCCAGCGAAGCAGCCAACCGGTTTCTGGCAAAAAGTACGGCAAAAGGATAAACCCGGCGAGCCCAACCAAAAAACCGATCCCCTTACCAATTGCTATCCGAGTGATTAACGATGGATTTCCGAACATGTTTTCCTCCTGCGACTTGTGATTCAAGACACCGAAAAAGTGACTGAGTCATTTATTTTGCCCATCTGTACTTACGCCGCTGAATTTTGATTCGTGCATATAGCTAACATGCACCTCTAATGCACTCATGGCAGAACGTCTGCTTTGGGTCAAAAGCGGCCTCTCATTAGTCTAGCAGCTGAGTGGCTGCTTTCGGCCACAAGCGGACGTTGTACACACAGACCAGGCGTGCGGCTTATAGGTTTTCTAGCTGTCGAATATGGGCGTCCACCATTTCCGCCAAATCCATGGACCTCGATGCGAAAATGGCGTACATACTTAGCATGAAATAGGCGAAGTTGTATTCTTGGCCTAACAGGTCTTCAAACTCCGTGGACAAGATTTTATCGACCGCACGTTGAACGCCGAACTCCTGCATAGCTTCCATATTCATATTTTGACGTTTTTCAGCTGGCAGGATTGAATGTACGTATTTGCTATAGCCGGTTGTGCGCGCTAATACTCGCTCATGATTATTGCCAAAGTCGACGTAGTAATCATTGATCTTGTTACGCAAATCAACATCACGAATCAAGCGCAGATTTCCCGTAGCCTTCAAATCATCAAAGGTAGTTTCGGTTACGAAGTAATTTGGTGAGGCCCCACCTATTCCGCCCAACGAAACATTCCGGAGAAAATTTTCCACATCTTCGGGCACTGGCTGCTTGCCCCGCACGACTGGCGCGATCGCGTCCAGCGCTGCCATTTTTATCGGTATAGCATTTTTCTTGTAATTTGTTACCCACTCTTCATCGCTCTTGAGGTCAGAATGGAGTCTCATGAGGTACTGGAGTTCGAGTTCCCGATCATTATTATCTGACCAGTAATCATTGACGGCGAACGCGATCAGAACGCCAAGTACGATGATGAGCGTTTCCCAGAATAGCCAGCGCCATCTGGCCCCGATCTCGCCAAAGTCTTTTTGCCGCACGCTTTGAGTCTCCTCGAATCAAGTCTGTGTCCGGAGCAATGCCGAGCTGCATTTGGTTGAGCTTTAGCGGCAACGTATGCAGTAAATAGTATTGAACCACTAAAACGCTACCACCTCGACGGCTGCTTTGGGTCAAAAGCAGCCTCTCAAATTTGAGCAAATACTATCATCTGAGTGGCTGGTATTGGGGTATACCGGACACTCGCCACTCCGACTATCGAGGGATTCGAGTGGCTGCTTTC
>QNFK01000139.1 GCA_003645495.1 Gammaproteobacteria bacterium | reverse complement strand
TATTCACGACTCCGGGTGGCAAGCCGGCGTCGCGGATAACCTCTGCCAGTTTCATCGCGGTGAGTGGTGTCGTTTCCGCCGGTTTCAGTACCACGGTATTGCCACAGGCCAACGCTGGCGCGATTTTCCAGGCGGCCATTAACAACGGAAAATTCCATGGAATAATCTGGCCCGCAACGCCCAGGGGTTCGGGCTTGCGTCCGGGAAACGCATACTCGAGCTTGTCTGCCCATCCTGCGTAGTAAAAAAAGTGCGCAGCCGCCAACGGCACGTCTATATCGCGTGACTCGCGGATTGGTTTACCGCCATCGAGCGACTCAATCACGGAAAATTCACGTGCCCGTTCCTGCAGGATGCGAGCGATTCGATAGATGTATTTACCGCGATCCGCGGCTGCCATCTTCGACCAGGCGCCGTTATATGCCTTGCGTGCGGCTTTGACAGCGCGATCGACATCAGCGCTCGATGCCAGCGCAACGCTACTCAGTGTTTCTTCAGTGGCCGGGTTGATGGACTCGAAATAGCGGCCCTCTTCCGGCGCAACGAATTCGCCACCGATAAACAACTCATACTGATCGTCGATTTTCACGTGATCGGTACTTTCCGGCGCCGGCGCATATTGCCAGCCATCGTTAAAGGCAAGCTTGTTTGGATCTGTACTCACTATCCGACCTTCCTAATCTTTTGAGAAATAGTCAGGCGACTGATAAATACCCGTCGCCTGTTTTTGCAACTGCATTAATACGTCATTAGCCAGCGAACTGGCGCCAAAGCGATACCACTCCGGGGTCATCCAGGCATTGCCCAGCGTTTCACGCAACATGACCAGGTAATGCACCGCCAGTTTCGCGGTTGAAATGCCGCCGGCTGGTTTCATGCCGATCATGCGCCCTGTTTCGTAATAAAAATCACGAATTGCCTGCAGCATGACCAGCGTCACCGGCAGCGTCGCTGCCGGTTGTATTTTTCCGGTCGACGTCTTGATGAAGTCGGCGCCAGCATGCATCGCAAGGACGCTTGCCCTGCGGACCCTGTCCAGTGTGCCTAGTTCGCCGGTTTCGAGTATGACTTTCAAATGTGCCGCGCCGCAGGCTTCCTTGATCGCTGCGATCTCGTCAAATACAAAAGCATACTCGCCCTGCAAAAAAGCACCGCGCGAAATCACCATATCAATTTCGTCCGCACCATCCTCAACGGCGATACGCGTTTCTTCCAGCTTGATCTGGCGTGGCGCCATGCCGCTTGGAAAAGCGGTTGCAACCGACGCAACTTTTATGTCGTGCGTACCCAAAGCTTTTTTTGCTACTGCAACCATCGTTGGATAAACGCAAACGGCAGCTACATGCGGCAAATCAGGCATGGCATCGTGCAGGTGGATGGCTTTCTGGCAAAGTTGCTGCACTTTCCCTGGCGTATCCTGACCTTCCAGCGTGGTCAGGTCGATCATGCTCAGGATCATCTTCAGCGCATCGATCTTCGATTCTTTCTTGATACTGCGGGTCTGGAATCTGGCGGCACGCTCTTTCACGCCCACCTCATCCACCAGCGCAACCCGACCCAGGTCGGGCAGTTGTCTTGTTGACGGGACTGCTGCGAGCGTCATGACTGTTCGCTCATCCGCGCTGTCTCCAGCGCAACCAGGATCATTTCATCAAAGGTGGTCTGGCGTTCATCCGACGACAACGCTTCACCGGTACGAATGTCATCGCTGACGGTACAGATCGCGAGCGCCTCAACCCGGTGCTCCGCAGCGATGGGATATATTCCGGCTGCCTCCATCTCAACACCGAGCACGTCATAGCGGGCTATGGTGTCAAACATGTCGGTGTCCGGCGTGTAAAAAAGATCCGCCGAAAAAATATTACCAACGTGATAACTGACTTTGTTTTCTTCAGCTGCTTTCACTGCATTTTGCACCAGCGAAAAACTTGCCAGCGCCGCCAGATCGTAACCGCCAAAACGAGTTCGATTGACGCTGGAATCCGTTGACGCTCCCGATGCGATCAACACATCGCGAAGTTTTACTTTGGGATGGGTTGTGCCGCAGCTGCCAACGCGAATTACGCGCTTGACGTCGTATTCGGTTATCAGCTCAGTGCAGTAAATCGACACAGACGGAATCCCCATGCCGTGCGCCATAACCGATATGGGCATGCCTTTGTACTCGCCGGTGAAACCCCACATGTTGCGCACGTCGGTTACACGCCGGGCCTTTTCAAAGTAGGTATCTGCTATGTACTGGGCGCGCAGCGGATCGCCGGGCATCAGTACGGTCCCGGCGAAATCGCCGGGCGCTGCATTCCTGTGTTTGGTTGCCATAGACTCTTTTCGTTATTTTGCGGGGTCTGACCCCGTGTTTGATCCTGATATTACCATCTCGAAACCGCTGACATCCCGCCATCTACCAGTAAATCGGCGCCGCTGACCCAGCGAGCCGCAGGACTGAGCAGGAACAGGACGGCGTCAGCGACATCACTGACATCGCCCATTCGCCCAAGCGGCGCCTTTTCCTGCCAACGCGCAACCCCATCCGGCCAGGACTGTTCAATACCCGGCCTCTCGATAAGGCCGGGGGACACTGCGTTGCAGCGTATGCCGTCACGGCCATATTCGAGCGCACAGGCACGCGTCAGCATCAGGAGTCCGGCTTTGCTGGTCGCGTAGTGACTATGCCCGCTGGCCGGGTCCGACCCCTCAATGGATGCAATGTTGACGATGGCTCCGGCTACGCCATGCTCGCGCATGCGGTACGCTGCGGCCTGAGTCACGAAAAATGCGCTATCCAGGTTAGCCGACATCACATCCCGCCATTGTTCCGCAGAAATATCGGCAAACTCTGTTACAGGTTGAATTGCGGCATTGTTGACAACCAGGTCGACAACGTCGCCCGCACTGTCGAGCTGCGCAAAAAAATCGTTTACCGCCGGGGCAGATCCGAGGTCCGCCTGTACTGCCACCGCAGTTCCGCCAGCTGTTTTTATAGTATCCACAGTCTGTGCGGCACCATCCGCGTCCCGCAGGAAATGCACAACGACTTCGGCGCCGGCTTCAGCCAGTCGCAGCGCGATACCGCGACCGATATTGCCGCTCGCGCCGGTCACCAGCGCTCTGCGTCCGGACAGGTTCAGCAGATCAGAGACTGGCGGCGTTACATGATCAGGTTTCATAGCGGTCCTTTTAAGTGGTCAACACGTCAGGGCGAGTATATTGTCACCCGAGACAGAACAAACGGAAACCAGCATGACCGACCCCAGTGACGAATCAGGGACAGCAGACGAATTCTGGACGCAGGAACGATGTTTTATCCGAGAAGTCGTCAATAAGCCGGAAATTCAGGATTTTTCGCTCGCGGAATCCAGGGTCGAGCCCGGAGTAACAACCCAGTTGCACAAGCTAAGCGTCAACGAGTGGTACATCATCCTTGCCGGCAAAGGGCAGATGGAAGTCGGTGACAGACCAGCGTACGCGGTCACAAAAGGGGACGTCGTCGCAATACCGGCAGAAACGTCGCAGCGCATCCATAACAATGGTGACACCAACCTGTTGTTTCAGTGTGTTTGCCTGCCTCGATTTACGCCGGACTGCTACATCTCGCTGGAAAGCGATTAGCGACTTGTAGACAAATCCGGCTTTTGTCACGTAGTCAGAGTCGCTGACTCAGGAACTCGACCGTAGTCTGGACAGCATCCTCAGATAACGAAAAATCATCGCTATACATTCCGAGCCCGTGGTCCGCCCCCTTAACGATATGGCGCACAACTTCCGGGCTGTTTATTGCCGCTGCAATAACGGACTCGGAGACGCGTGGGCGTACGACATCATCAAGGTCACCGTACAGGACGAGCAACGGCGCCTTGATATTTCCCACCGCGTCAAGCGGGTGACTTTCTTCCATGTCTGTGAAAAATTTCAGTCCGAGTTGCTGCTCCTGCCCCCAGCGTGTTGTGAAAAGAGCAAACCCCTCTCTGGCAGCGCTCGTCTTCAAGGCATTCCAGGCCTCCGGACCACCGACAAAACCGATCATATTATCCGCTCCGTCTCGAGCCTCCGGGGTCCAGGTGGCGACTGCCTTGTATATCCCCTCGGACGATGCATCCAGCAAAGCCAGGCGGCCGCCCATACTGTAACCAAGCAAACCGACCCTGCGTTTGTCGACCTGCGGCCTGCCCAGGGCATACTCACGCGAAGCCCGAATATCCAGCAGCATGTTGCTCAGGTTGTTATTCGCAAAAGACTCAGTACTATCGCCGCAGCCTGGAAAGTCCATCCTGATCGAGGCGATGCCTTTTGCTGCCAATCCCTCTGCAACGCGAGTGTATCCGCCTGCCTCATTTCTCGTGCCGCCGTGACCATGCAGCATGACGACGAGTGGAAAAGACTCCCCCTCTGCCACGAGCGGCTGCACGTAAGTTACCGGAACGTCGACGCCGCGCGATGAGACCGTCGTATCGATGGACTGAAATTCGTAAGCGGTATCGTGCTGCGCGTTGCAGGCGCACAAAACTAGCAACGAAACGGCAATTAACAGGCTTCGGGAGTTTGATCGATGCATCACTTGCATTGTGTTCTCTTGTCGCGCGGCGAAAGCAAGTATTGTAATTAGAATAGCTTCCTCCTGCCTGATCTTTTTGGCACGCCGGAGTCGCAAGCGCCCGAAACAATCCGCAGCATATGGAAGGCACAGATGCGGGCTTGCCGGCAGTTGCGCTAAGATGAACCGGATGCGCGGAATAAGAACGATAGGGGAATAATAGCTATGCGCCGTCAAATCATGCAGTGCGCGATAGTCCTGGCAGTCGCCGGATCAATATTGATGCCGCCGGCTGTTGCAGATGAGACGCGAGAACCGATCAGGGTTGTCATAGCCGCAATGTATGAGCTTGGCGAAGCCAGTGGCGATGCACCGGGAGAATTACAGTTCTGGGTAGAGCGTTTACCGCTCGAAAGAACCATGCCGTTCCCGTTAGGCGAGAGCGATCTTTACCTCAATGATGAGGGCGTCATGGCGGTACTCCTGGGTGGCGGTATCCCGAATGCCACCGCGACTATTATGGCGCTCGGTGCCGACCCACGCTTTGATCTGTCAAAAGCATACTGGCTGATTGCCGGCGTCGCAGGTGGTGATCCTGCGGATATGTCGCTGGGTTCGGCCGCGTGGGCCAGGCATGTTGTCGATGGTGACCTGGCGTACGAGATTGACGCTCGCGAAATCCCGGATGACTGGCCGTATGGATTCTTTCCCCTGGGATCGAACAGGCCCGCCGAACGACCCGAAGATATTTCCAACGGCTGGACCCTGGCTACGATTTCTTTCAGCCTTAACACGCAACTTGTGGACTGGGCTTTTTCCATTACCCGCGATCTTGTGCTCGGGGACGCGCCGGGTATTACCGAATACCGCAAACTGTTTGACGGCTATCCACTGGCGCAGAAAGCGCCTTTTGTCACTGTTGGCGACACGCTGAGCTCCAGTACCTACTGGCACGGCAGGATACTCAATCAATGGGCCAATGACTGGATGCGCCTGTACGCAGGTGAAAACGCGAACTTCATGACTTCCAATATGGAGGACAGCGGCACGATGACGGCGTTACACAGGCTGGCCCGCACAGGGATCGTCGATATCGATCGCGTACTCGTATTGCGTACTGCCAGCAACCTGACGATGCCGCCACCCGGAAAAACCGCGGTCTGGAGCAAAACACTGCCTTACCCGGACAGAGGGCGTCCGGCTCTGGAATCAGCATTTCTGGTCGGTAATACTGTGGTGCAGGCCTTGCTCGCTGACTGGCCGCGTTACGAAAACCAGTTGCCTGAAGCGAAAACAAACAAGAATGCTGAATAAACGGCAGTCGTGAACGGAGAATCTGCCTGAGTAGTCTCCCATGAAGTCACTGGAAACATTTTT
>QNFK01000138.1 GCA_003645495.1 Gammaproteobacteria bacterium | reverse complement strand
GCATTGTTGTCAATAATTCCGGTGATATCGACCGGACTCGCGATGACCAATCCGCTGCATCACCTGATGTGGACTTCTGTTGTAGTTGACGGTGTAACGCAGTTTACGGATGTAACCGAGCATTTTTGGTTCAACCGCGTGCATGCGCCGTTCGCCTATGGTTTGTTCGGCTTCTCAATCATCGCACTGACCGGGAGACTACCGACAATTGCCCGAGCGCATCGCAGGAAGGTTGTATTGCTGTTGATTTGTGCAGTGCTTCCGTACGCCGTCAGCATTGGAAATACCATATTAAAAATCGGACCTGTCACGTTCCCGTTTACATCGACGACGCTGGTTGCCCTGCTACCGCTTTACTGGTGGGCGACCCTGACGTTGCGCGTTTATGAATTCAGTCCACTGGCGTACCAGACGCTGTTTGACCATGTGCGCGACCCGATTATCGTACTCGACAGGGCCAAGCGAATAATCAGTGCGAATCGACCCGCACAAAAGTTGTTGAATTCACCCGAAGGCAAGCTCATTGGGCAAAAACTATGGGAGGACCTGCCTGAAGCGCAGTCAATCCTCGACCACGGCAAGGACCGGGATCTGACGCAGACGGTCCGTATGGAGGCAGATCGTTATTTCGAACTGAATAGTGCCCCGCTGATTGGTCCATCGGGTCAAAACCAGGGAACGGTCGTTGTATGTCGTGACGTAACCGAGCGAAAGCAAACATTGCGCGCCCTTGCAGACAGCGAGCATCTTATTCGCTCTCTCGTGGAACACTCTTCCAATGGCATTCTGCGTTTTGCCCGTGATTCGCGGGCATCCGCGGATGGTGGACGTTTCCGCTGCACCTTCGCCAACCGGGCTGCCGAGCGATTTTTGCAGAGCGGTAATGGCACCTTGGTAGGAATGCCGCTGGAGAAACTTTATTTGCTGGAACCGGAAAAACTGATCTGCCAGTTTGGCAATGATTCCTCGCCAATGACTAACCTGAGTTACGAGACAGAGGTTGAAACGGGGCAGGGTGCTGCCTGGTTGCGTATCGTTGGCGAGCCGGTGGGGCGCGACTTTTCGGTGACGCTGGTTGATATCACCCAGCGCAAGCGCAACGAAACCAAAATCCTGGCCGATGCACTGCGCGATCCCTTGACCGGTGTACTCAATCGGCGGGGTTTCGAGAAGGAAGCGCACGCGAGCATTGCAGAGAACGAGCAAGGCGCGGTGCTCTACCTGGACCTGAATCAGTTCAAGTCGATCAATGATCGATTTGGTCACCAGGCCGGAGATGCGCTACTCAAAGCCTTTGGTCACCGACTGGAATTTTGCCTGCGACCCGAAGATATCCTGGCGCGCCTTGGGGGCGATGAATTTGCCATTGTGCTTCCGGGCGTTAGCGTTGATGGTGCGAAACATGTCGCCGAGCGCCTCGTTGAGACTGCCTTTGAAGCCTATATCATCCAGGGCCAGGAGATTGAATGTGCTGCGAGCTTAGGCATCGCCCTGATGCCGGAGCACGGCACGGACCTGTGGCACCTGATCAGCGTGGCCGATCAGGCCATGTATAACGTCAAGCAAATCAGCCAGGAAGATGCTGCCAACGACAGGGCGGCGTATGTGAAGGCTGCTATAGCTTCCTGATTTGCTTTTGCTTCGGTTTGAGCTGGACTCGTGGGAGCGGCATCCTGCCGCGATCAATGCCAACAATCGCGACGACGTCGCTCACGCGCTTCCGTCTCTATTGTGAGCGAATTTTCAAATCTGGAAAATTCTGCCAGAAACAGCTCGCTCCGCGACATAAGTACATCCGTGTACACATGCCGCTCCCACGGGTCTTTATTGGTTAAAACGCAGTATTGCATATAATCCATATATCCAGTAATCTCGATATATGGATGTAAACTCCGCGCTAGAAACATTTGCAGCACTTTCCCAGGAAACCCGCTTGTGGGCGTTTCGCGTCCTGGTCCAGGCAGGTCCGACCGGCCTTTCCGCGGGCGACGTTGCCGACGCGCTCGGCAGTCGCCAAAACACGATGTCCAGCCACCTCAAGCTACTGAGTTCAGCCGGGCTGATCACCAGCCGGCGAGATGGCCGGCAGGTAATTTACAGTGCTAACTACGACACGGTTAAGTCACTGGTCTTTTTTCTAATGGATGATTGCTGCGCGGGTAATGCGGGCGTCTGTCATCCGAACGAGGAAGCAGTCGGATCGAATGCAGGCGTGTCCGGCCAGAGCTGACTCTAACCAACTGAATTGAGGGATTGCGATAATGAAACGATTCCACCTGAGCATTGCGGTGACAGACCTGCAACGATCAGTAAACTTCTATACGACGTTGTTTGCTGCCGCGCCTGACGTACTTAAGCAGGATTATGCGAAATGGATGCTCGATGACCCCAGGATCAATTTTTCGCTCAACAAAAGCGAGCGTAGCAATGGCGTCAGTCATGTGGGCTTGCAGATGGACAATATGCAGGAGTTGGCGGCAATTCAGGAACGGCTGCTATTGGCCGGCCAGGTAACGGTGGAACAACCAGATGTAGAATGCTGTTATTCGCGCTCGTCAAAAACCTGGGTACGGGATCCGGATAATGTCGCCTGGGAGGCTTTTGTCACACATGGTGACACAACGCATTACGGCACTGATTTCGTATTGGAGGAAAGTAGCGCGCACTCAACTGAATCGTCTGGCTCCCATGGGTGCTGCAAGAGTGAGGCGGATGCTAGTGGTCCAACAAGGTGTTGTGTCTGACTTGCTGGTCAGCCTGATCGCTACTGGGCGTCGTAAACAAAGGCCTCAATAACGAGTGGATCGACGGTATCGAAAATACCGATACTGATGACATCCCCGGCACTCAGGTCCAGTGTGATCGGTACAGAGATGGCATCTTTCGAAAAGACGTCAGTTATCGTTAGTTCGCGTATCCCGTCGATCGCCGGGACAAAACCGGTGTCCAGTTGCGTGCTTAGCGCGAAAAAGCGCGGCTGCGCGTCGTTAATATCGGTGCCAGGTTCTTCTATATAAACATCCACAAAATCATAATTGAGCGCAAAATTAGCGACTCGTATGATTGGGAACGCCGATACTGGCCGGCCGTCCTCCAGCAAAACGTTGAAGAAAACGTTGCCAGGTTCTCCCGCCAAGACGAGCGTACGCTTTGTCCCCGCCACGGTAAGGATATCGCCCGAGAGAATGTCCGCGCCGGCGTTGCCCACCGCAGTCAGGTTAACGCTTGTAAAAGCGTTCGCTATGTCTGCGTATGCTGAAATTTCTTTATGGCCGACGTTCGGGAAGATCAGGTTGTTGAAGTCCAGGTTAAAATAGCCGTCGACATTTTCAGTGGCGAACGACGCGTGCAGCAGGCGGACGGTAGCGGAAAAATTGGGATCCGCAATATTTATGGATGTGCCGTTTTCCCCAATCAGGCTTACCGGTATCGGTCCGGGAAGCGTTGGGTCGGGATCGAATATCGCGAAAATGGACCGATTTTCCGGCACTGCCGTAATCGATGAGGATATAAACAGGATTGTTGACGGGTCACCAGGTGGCGTAAGGATAAGTTCGTACTGGCCCTGCTCGTATTCGATAATTGGCAGTCTTTCGCCGTTGACCAGCGTGCCTATTGAACCACCCAGAATAGGTGTGGTTCCCGGCGCCGCAAAATAGACATCAACCTGGCCGAGTTGCGGAGACAGGTGCGTAAATATTGCCTCCCACACGGTTTCTGTTCCCGACCATTCACGATCCGGATCCTCCCAGACGATAATCGAAGCATTGTCCAGCGATCCGGTCAGAATCAGGGTGTATTCGGTGTCAGCAATGACATCAATGAGTTGTGTTGCAATTCTGTCCGGGTCGATGATGCCTGGCCGCAGCAGGTCAAAATTAAAATTGTAGGAAAGGTCGTCCCAATTGTTTAAACCGGTGGCTTCCCTGAAGCTAATTATTCCCTGGGTGCGTTCTTCGATTTGAAACGATAATTCCGGCGCATCAACGATGGAGTTAATGCCGCGAACCTCGCCTTTTCCGGTCGGTTGTTCGCGCGTGCTCTCGGAGCAGCCGCTACTGATCGCTATGGACAGTATCAGTGCAATGGAGGTAATCAGTCGGCGAAGTGGTTTTGTCATACGGGTGATGTTCACTTTTTTTGGGTCCTGCTATTACGACCAGTTTTCCACGCGCATGTTTCACCGCCGCAGATCAGACCGTATCTATATGAATTTGTTGAATTATCAGTGTGTATTGAAATCAAGTTTCCAGGATTATCCGGTAGCCTGGTATCCATAGACAGACTTGACCTCGAGAAACTCATCCATGCCATGCGCACCCCATTCGCGGCCATTGCCAGACTGCTTGTAGCCGCCAAAAGGCGCCAGAACGTCCAGTGATGCATCGTTGATGTGCACCATGCCGGCGCGTAATTTTGCCGCAACTGCACGGGCTCGCGGCAGATCGCCGGAGGAGACATAGCCAGAAAGGCCATACGGTGTGTCGTTTGCAATTCGCACCGCCTCGTCTTCATTCTCATAGGGAATAATAGTCAGCACCGGACCAAAGATTTCTTCCCGGGCAATGATCATGTCATTGTTTGCATCGGAAAAGACGGTGGGTTTGACGTAGTAACCTTTGTCCAGACCATCCGGCCGACCGGTTCCGCCGGTAACCAGTGTTGCTCCTTCATCGATGCCTTTCTGGATCAGGTCCTGAATTTTGTTCCACTGCATTTCCGAGACGACCGGGCCCATTCGTGTGTTTTCGCCCTGCGGGTCGCCAGGTGTTGTGGACTCCGCCCTTTTGCCAGCGATTTCGGCTGCTTCCGCCAGTCGCGCTTTGGGCACCAGCATGCGTGTCGGTGCGTTGCAGGACTGGCCTGTGTTGTCAAAACAATTGGCGGCACCGCGTGCGACCGCCTTGTCGAAATCGGCATCATCCAGAATGATGTTGGCAGATTTACCGCCAAGTTCCTGCGCCACTCGTTTGACCGTCGGTGCGGCATTCTGGGCGACGGCAACACCGGCGCGGGTTGAACCTGTGAACGAAACCATAGCGACATCGGGATGGCCGCTCAACGCCGCGCCAACTGTTGGCCCATCGCCGTTAACCAGGTTGAAAACACCAGCCGGCACGCCGGCATCGTGCAGAATTTCTGCAAAAATCATTGCATCAAAAGGTGCGATTTCGCTGGGTTTCAGCACCATCGTGCAACCAGCGGCCAGCGCCGGCGCTACCTTGACCGCGATCTGATTAATTGGCCAGTTCCAGGGTGTAATTAATGCGCAGACACCGATGGGTTCTTTAACGATCTGTGTGGTGCCGTGTTGTTCTTCGAAATCGTACGTTTTCAGAACATCAATCGTCGCCTGGATGTGTTGTGGGCCACTGGCTGCCTGTGCGTACTTCGCAAGCTTCCATGGGGCGCCCATTTCTTCCATGATGGCGGTTGCGATCTCGTCATGCCGCGTGGCGTAAATCTCAAGTATCTTCTCCAGCAGCGCTATACGTTCCTCGCGAGTCGTCTTCGCGAATTCTTCGGCTGCGCCGCAAGCGGCGGCAACGGCCTCATCGACAGCGGCTGCCGAGCCGAGGCTGATGTGCCCACAGACCGCTTCAGTTGCGGGATTAATGACATCGTGTGGGTTCGCCGTAACAGGATCTACCCATTCGCCATTGATATAGAATTTGAGCATGTCACGCATTTGGTATTCCTCTTGATTTGGCTCCGACCGTGCATCGCGACGTGCATCGACAGGGGCGACCGCGGATCATAGCGCAATCCGGCTCTGTTGGGGCCCGAAAAACAACAAAAATGCGTTAAATGCCGCGCCGCGCAGCCGCTGAGATGGTGTAATTGAAACCAGGCTCGACGGGGCTGTCCAACCCGAAACCCAGGCAGCAAAAATGAGCAATGATCTCGTCACAATCACG
>QNFK01000137.1 GCA_003645495.1 Gammaproteobacteria bacterium | reverse complement strand
TGCAGCGACCATTTCAAGCTGGAGGGTAGCGGCGGGTCGCACACAGAGGATGGCTGGTTTGATACCGGGGACGTTGCGACGATTGACGCCAATGGCTACATGTCGATAACTGATCGCACCAAGGACGTCATCAAGTCCGGTGGTGAGTGGATCAGTTCGATCGAAGTGGAAAATGTCGCTATCGGACACCCGGCCGTAGCCGAGTCGGCTGTCATTGGCGTACCGCATCCCAAGTGGAGCGAGCGGCCATTACTCATTGTGATCAAGGCTGAGGGGCAGGATATTACCCGGGAAGAGATGCTCGCCTGGTTTGATGGCAAGATTGCAAAGTGGTGGTTGCCTGATGACGTCGTTTTTGTTGACGAAATTCCGCATACTGCGACTGGCAAGGTGAAGAAGATTGAATTGCGCAAGCAATTTGCTGATTACGAGTTACCCACCGGTTAATACGACCGGTCAATTTATTAAGGTGTTTTATGGCTGACGCATTGCGTCTATTCGGATTGAGGGCGGTGGTGACCGGTGCCGATAGCGGTATTGGTGAGGCGATTGTGCGCACGTTGGCAAAACATGGTGCAGAGGTGTTGGCTGTCGATACCGCACAAAGCGGAATTGAGACGCATTTCAATTCTGTTCGTGGCGTCAGGGGCGCCACTCTTGATTTGCTCGGTGCGGACGGACCAGCGCAGCTAACCGAGCTGGCGGCGACCGAGCTTGGTGTCGTCGACATTATTGTTTGCAATATCAGTCCGCATGCGGATAAACCGATCAATGATGACGACGATGGTGCACTCGATCAGCTGCTACAGAAAAAGCACGACCGGGTGTCACAGATCAGTCAGCAGTTGTTGCCAATGATGAAGAACAGTCCAGCAGGGCGAATCATCATTCTCGGATTTGACCGTAGTGTTTTTGGGCGCAACGGCTCGGCAAGTTACGCGAAATCCCAGGACCACATTGCGGCTTTAACCAGGCGTCTTGCGGCAGATGCAGGGCAATTTGGCATTAACGTCAATTACATCCAGCCCGGTGCCGTGATGACGCCGGAGAGCCGCAAGGTTTTTAAAGGTGATAAAGATCTGCGTGATTATTGCATCAGCCGATCTGCTGCGAAACGTGTCGGCGAGCCCGTAGATATCGCCAAGGTAGCATTGTTCCTCGCGACCGATGATTCGGTATTTGTCAGTGGCACCGGGATTGTTGTCGATGGTGGCCGGGCGAATCCTGATTAACGCCGCTCGGCGAGCGCTTAATCGCCGCGCGTAATTGTGAAATGAACCCCGTGATTTCATATCTAGTCCAGCTGCGCAAGCCCGAACAAATCAATGAACCGCGTGCTTTTATATCTCATCAAATCACCCAAGCTCGAACACATCAATGAACCCCGTTCTTAAGGACCTCATCGAGCTGCTGAAGCTCGAGCGAATCGACGACAATATTTTCCGTGGGCAAAGTCGCGATATTGGCAGTGCCCAGGTATTTGGCGGGCAGGTTGTAGGTCAGGCCCTGTCTGCAGCCCACGATACCGTCGAGGACCGGCGCGCACATTCACTGCATGCCTACTTCCTGCGCCGTGGCGATATGACTGCGCCGATAATCTATGAAGTGGATCGCGCCAGAGATGGCGGCAGCTTTTCGATGCGTCGTGTTGTTGCAATCCAGCACGGCCGTCCAATTTTCAACCTGGCGGTTTCGTTCCAGAAGCCGGAAACAGGTCTCGAACACCAGGCAGAAATGCCAGACGTAGCCGGACCCGATGGCCTGCAGGACCTGACCGATGTTGCGCCGGAAATTCTGCAAAAGATTCCGGAGAAAATGCGCCGTTACTTAACTGACAAACGACCGTTTGAATTTCGTCCTGTATCGCCGATGAATTTCGCTGCACCAAAAAAACAACCGGCGGTGAAGCACATCTGGATCAGGGCGGTCGACAAACTGCCGGACAGCAACAGCCTGCATCAGAACCTGCTCGCCTATGTGTCTGATTATGAACTGTTGGGCACGAGCACTTTGCCACATGGCCTGCCTTTCGGGCGGGGAATGGTGCAGATGGCAAGTCTGGACCACGCCGTCTGGATGCACCGGGATGCCAGGGTCGATGAGTGGTTGCTGTATTCGCTGGATGGACCAAACACGTCCGGTGCGCGCGGCTTCGCCCGCGGGCAGTTCTTTACCCAGGATGGCCGGTTGGTCGCGTCAACGGCGCAGGAAGGGCTGGTGCGTGTTATGACTGAGCCACGAGATATTTCGCCGCCGTCAGCGGACAACAAACAAAACTAGCTCTATTTGGCTTTCGCCTGGTTAGCAACGGCGGCAGTCGCAGCAGCGATTGCTTCCGGGTCCCCGAGGAATTCCCGTGACAGTGGTTTGAGGTCGTCATCGAGCTCATAGGCCAACGGAATACCTGTCGGTATATTGAATCCCGTGATCTCATCTTCGGAGATGTCATCCAGCATCTTGACCAATGCACGCAAGCTGTTGCCATGAGCGGCGACGAGTACGTTTTTTCCGTCACGTAATTGCGGCGCTATGATTTCTTCCCAACAAGGCAAAACGCGCTCAAGTGTCGTGGCGAGCGATTCTGTTGCCGGTAGTGGAGAGATGCCTGCGTATCTAATATCGTGTGACGGGTGCCGCTCATCATCAATTTCGAGCGCAGGTGGTGGCGTGGCGTAGCTACGTCGCCAGATATGCACTTGTTCGTCACCGTATTTTGCGGACGTCTCCGCCTTGTCGAGACCCTGCAGGGCGCCATAGTGACGCTCATTCAGTCGCCAGTCGCGCACCACCGGAATCCACACCCGATCCATTTCATCGAGCATGATCCAGAGCGTGTGAATGGCACGTTTCAGGACCGAGGTAAACGCGATATCGAATTTGAAATCGAGTTCGTGCAGTAGCTGGCCGGCCGCAGTAGCCTCCGATCTGCCTTTGTCGGTCAGTTCAACGTCTGTCCAGCCAGTAAAAAGGTTTTTGAGGTTCCAGTCACTCTGCCCGTGACGACAGAAAACAAGTTTGCCGCTCATGCATGCTCCATAGTTAATTGTCGGTTAGTTTGCGTAATTCCTGTGCGGCGACCGACAGCGTCGCGAAGTCGATTTCATGTCGTAGTCGCATTTCAGCAAGAATGGAATCGTATTTCCTGATTGATGTTACGTTTTTCTCACACCACCTATCAAAAACTTCGACTGGCTTACGCCGACCGCGGCCACCAAGCAGGTTGGTCACGAAATCACGACGGATACGATAAAAATCGTCACGTAAGTTGCTGCGCGCTAATGCTTGCCAGCGACCTTCTACTTCAAGGCTTTCGACGCAGCGATTCATCCAGACGATGCCGAGCCGGTCACTCATTGCCGAATACATGCGGGCGGTATCGACCACACTTTTCTTATGCAGGTTCGCCATGTCACTGATGTCCAGCCCGCCACGCGTCAGCAGCAATGCTGCCATTTGTTTAGCCAGCTTTTCCGGTACGCCGTCGCGCATATGCTCTTGCGCCGTGGATTTCTGCCGCGCTCTGGCTGGTCCGGCAACGATGCTGGTGGCGCGTGAATATATGGTTGCCATGCCTTTTTTCAGTTGTTCGACAGCGTCGACAATATCCAGGTCATCGCCATAACGTTCAATCAGCCAGTAACATGCATGTCGCAGAATACGGCTTACCTCAAACATCATCGATTGTTGCAGCGTTGCCGGGATTTCATTGTCCAGTGATTCAATGGTGCGCCAGATATCGCTGCATTGACAAACCTCGCGTGCAACGACATACGCACGCGCAATGGTCATGACGTCTGCGCCCGTATCAACCTGGACTCTCTTGACAAATGCCGGTCCCATCCGGTTAACGATGTTATTTGCAATGAGTGTTGCCAGAATTTGCCGACTGAGTCGGTGACCTGGGATTAAATCCAGGTAGCGACGCCTGAGCAGTGGTGGAAAATATCGTTGCGGATCCGTTGTCAGGAAATCATCGAGCTCCTGGGTGGAGCCGACCAGCCCGTCATAGAGATCAATCTTGGCGTAACTCAGGACGACGGCCAGTTCCGGTCTGGTCAGGCCTTGTTTGCGTTGCCGCCGCTCGTCGATCTCCACTTCATCGGGCAGGAATTCCAGGTCGCGGTCCAGCAATCCGGTTTTCTCGAGATTCGTTATCAGTCGGGCAGTCTCATCAAGGCGTTCCCTGGCGCGAGCTTCCATCATGCTGATGGATTGTGTCTGCAGGTAATTGCTGCGCAGCACAAATGCTGCAACATCGTCGGTCATTTCGGCGAGCAATACATTGCGCCGCTTCCGGGTCAGTCGCCCTTCCTGTTCCGCGGTGCTGAGAAGAATTTTGATATTTACTTCACGATCCGAACAATCGACACCCGCAGAGTTGTCTATGAAATCAGTATTAACGCGACCGCCGTTCAGGCTATATTCGACCCGCGCGCGCTGCGTGAGGCCCAGGTTGCCGCCTTCGCCGATAACCTTGCAACGTAACTCGTTGGCATTGACGCGTACGCTGTCGTTACTCTTGTCGCCGACTTCGGCGTCACTTTCCGTACTGGCTTTGACGTAGGTGCCGATGCCGCCGTTCCACAGCAGGTCGACCTGCATCCGCAGGATGGCTCGAATCAGTTCTAACGGCTGCATTGACGATTCAATTGTGCCGAGCATTTGTCTTACTTCTGCGCTTAGCTTGATCTGCTTCGCGTGGCGGGAGTAAATGCCACCGCCTTTTGAAATCAGGTTGTCCTTGTAGTCTGCCCAGCTCGACCTGTCCATGCGAAACAGGCGTTGTCGCTCGCGAAAACTCCCGGCGAGGTCCGGATCCGGATCCAGGAAAATATGCATGTGGTTAAAAGCGGCGACTAACCTGATCTTGCGGGATAACAGCATGCCGTTGCCGAATACATCGCCACTCATGTCACCGATTGCAGCGACGGTAAACGGGTCGGTTTGTACGTTGACCCCTTGCTCGCGGAAATGTCGTTTGACGGCTTCCCACGCGCCGCGTGCAGTAATGCCCATTTTCTTGTGGTCGTAGCCAACCGAGCCGCCCGATGCAAACGCATCGTCGAGCCAGAAACCGTATTCGGCCGAGATGCTGTTGGCGATATCCGAGAACGTCGCTGTGCCCTTGTCCGCCGCAACAACCAGGTAGGGATCATCGTGGTCCCGCCTGATTACATTTGCCGGTGTTACTACTTTGTCGCCGACGACGTTGTCGGTGATATCGAGCAGACCGGAAATGAAGATCTGGTAACAGGCGATGCCCTCCGCCATGACGGCTTCCCGATCTCCACCCGGCATACGTTTCGGAATGAAACCACCCTTGGCGCCGGTCGGTACGATGACTGTATTCTTCACAACCTGCGCTTTCATCAAACCGAGAACTTCGGTTCGGAAATCTTCACGACGATCCGACCAGCGGATTCCACCACGTGCAATATCGCCGCCGCGCAAATGAACGCCTTCAACCCGCGGTGAATAAACGAAAATCTCGTATTTGGGTTTTGGCAACGGCACTTCCGGCAGCTTGCCGGGGTCAAGTTTTATTGAGATATATGATTTCGGTTTGCCGTCTTCACCGGTCTGGAAATAGTTGGTCCGCAGCGTTGCACTAACTGCGCCGGCAAACGCGCTCAGGATCCTGTCTTCGTCCAGGCTTTTAGCGCGAGCTACAGCACGCGTTATTTTTGCCGTACAAGCTTTCAACTGCTCAGCGCGGGTTTTTTTCGAGAGTTTCGGGTCGAACTGAATTTCGAATTGCTTAACGAGCATGCAAGCGAGGCTGGAGTGCGCAACGAGGACTTCTTCCATTGAATTCTGGCTGAAAGGGATGCCCAGTTGCAGAATGTATTTAGCGTAACAACGAATCAACGAGGTCTGGCGACTGTCCAGTCCCGCGGCGAGTATCAGCTCATTGAAGTTATCGCTCTCCGATTCGCCGCTAAGAGCCTGGCGGAAACCCTCCTGGAATCTCTCTGCTGCCGTTTCGAGATCGAGGTCA
>QNFK01000136.1 GCA_003645495.1 Gammaproteobacteria bacterium | reverse complement strand
CTTTGTTTCCGTGCTAACGGCAGGTCGAGTACAACATCAGAGTATTGAACATGCGGGCGCAGCTTGCCGCCAGGCTTTTTTCAAGGCTAATAAGCCCGCAGCCTGCCATTGACGGTTACTCTGCGTCTGATTGAATACTCTGCAGTTTGACGACGTGGTTCGTATCAGCTGCGTCATGCAGCGTCGCGGGAATATGGTCGTAGGGGTTGTAACCTGCCGGGGCTGTTCCATCTGCGTCGGTGGGGCTGTCGACCTGCCCGGCTACCGACAACTTCATATTTTCCCTGAGCGGCATCTTACGTCGAACAAATTTTCCTGAAACTCCCAGAGCGTCCCTCTCGTTTCGCATTACATTCCCTGTAGCGCTTTTCGCGCAGCAATCTCCGTTACTAACGTTAACGACTGAAATGCTAATAAGGTTCCAAACGCCAGTTATTGAGGCATAACTCGTTGTTTTCATGACGATTATTATTGTCGACTAGGTTAAGGCTCCGTTCAGCTAGGCGGCGTTATTCTGTGTACCAAGATGACTAATCGCCCGCCTGCAAGGCGCGCGCATTGCCAGGAGGCTCAAGATGAATACGCAATCGACCAAAGTGCACACGAATAGCAATCCATTCCTGCTCATGACGTTGCTCGTATTTGCGTCAGGCGCTGTTGTGGCGCAGGTTCCGGTTGACGAGAATGGCAAACCCATCGCCTCGTTGGCAGAGGAAAGCTACCCTCAGGGTGAATCCCTGGAGGATTCGGCGCCGTTGTCCTCCACTGAGCTGGAAGAGCTGGTCGGGCCGATTGCGTTGTATCCCGATGACTTGCTCGCAATTGTCCTGCCTGCATCCACCTATCCGCTGGAGATCGTCCAGGCGGCGCGTTTTCTGCAGCAGCTGGAGTCGGACAGTTCCCTCAAGCCGGACGAATCCTGGGATGAGTCTGTCACTGCACTGGTAAATTATCCGGAAGTCGTGCAAATGATGGATGACGACATCGACTGGACCTGGCGCCTGGGTGAAGCCGTCATCAGTCAGCAGGCTGGCGTCATCGCAGCAGTGGAATTATTTCGTGATCGCGCCTATGCCGCTGGTAACCTTAAGTCGGACGAATACCAGACAGTAAGCCTGGATGAGGGCGCGATCGAAATCGAACCCGCCGATGAGGAGATCATTTACGTTCCTTATTATGAGCCGGCCGAGGTGGTCGTTTACCAGCCGCAACCGGTATATCACTACTACCCGCGCGCGTACCCGGTTTATTACTACCCGTATCCTGTCGGGCACCACTTCGCATCCGGTTATTTCTGGGGCGTGACCACGGCCTTTACGATCGGCTGGTCAAACCATTACCTGCACGTGTATCACCCCAGTTACTTTGGTCACCCGTATTACGGACACCATTACTACGGACACTACTATCGTCGTCCCAGCGTGCACGTCTATAACAATTACTATGTGAACAACAGCTACCGGACTTCGCAGTACAACCATCGTGATGGCGACTACTGGCGTCCACGTCAGCGTAGCGGTTCGCGGCCTTATTCAAGTACAAGCCGTGTGCGTAACCGGCACTATCCGCCAGGTAGCGTCACACAAACTCGCAACCGCACAAGCGTGCGCAATAACGGCCGCATGGACCTGGGGTTGCGCGAAAGAAATCGCAGCACTGCCGGTACTGCTGTTGCCAGTAACAATCGGCCGACGCGCGTCGCAACGACGGCAGGTAATCGCCGTGACCGGAGCAATAGCAGAACACCAGCACAACGGAATCAGACTGGTATTCAGTTTCGTGAGCGCCGGGGTAATGACACAGTGCGCCCCTCAGCCACACGTTCCAGGCCTGCTGCTGACAACACCAGACGTGGCCAACAGGCCCCGGTCACTACGCGACGCGTAGCGAGTAACAGCCAGGCCGCACCGGTGCGCGCAAATAACACGGGATCGAATCAGCGCCGCGCAACGTCTGCCAATACCAGGCAAACGGCACCAGCCAGGGCCGCGACTCGTCGGCAAAGTGAACGGGTTGTTGCCCAGCGCTCGCCGACTCGTCCTGCTGCGCAGCGTACCGCTCCCCGGCCGCAACGCGTCGCGGCAGCGGCACCACAGCAACGTGCACCGGCACAACGAGCTGCGAGGCAGTCTTCAAGTCGAGGCGAATCGGCGGGCAAACCAAGCCGCAAGGAATCGTCAACAAGGGGACGAAACCGCGAGCGAAAATAGAAATCCCGCGGTCAATTACCTCAGATGGACTGCCGGCCTAGGAACCGGGTGAATCTTTTGACTCTTTCGATTCGCCCGGTTCTTTCTTTTTGTTTGAGTGCAGATCGTCAGAGGACAGTTCCCAGGCAACGTAGAAAACGCAAACTACGACGATAAGTGCCAGCGCAATCAGGATGAGGGACAAGAGGTTCATAGTTAGTTAATAACAGTACCCAACCAGTTGATCAATCATCTTTGCTTTTATCTGCGGCCGGCTGGTCTTTTCGCATCCGGCCCGCTTTACGCAAGGCATCCCGCAATACGAACTCGATCTGCGCATTAAGACTGCGCAGATCGTCTTCTGCCCAACGGTGCATTGCCGTTAGCGTTTTCTCGTCTATTCGAAGCGCGAACGCCTTACGTGAACTCATTGCATGCTCATTTTTTCACATCACAATGTCAGATCGATTCGACCATTCGTCAGGAATACAATGACCCGGTATTAAGGACCGGCTGAGCCGCCTCCTCACTACACAGCACGGTCAGCAAGTTCCCCACCATTGCGGCCTTGCGCTCCTCATCGAGCTCGACCACGTCTTCAGCCTTCAATTGTTCAAGCGCCATGCGCACCATACCCACGGCGCCAGCAACGATCTGTGTCCTTGCTGCAATAATTGCCGAGGCCTGCTGCCTGCGCAGCATCGCGTTTGCAATTTCCGGTGCATAGGCAAGGTGACTGATACGTGCCTCAAGCACATTCACACCGGCCTCCTCCAGGCGATCCTGTATTTCTTTGCGCAACGCGTGTGCGATCTCCGTCGGATGGCTGCGTAAAGCTACGCCCTCGCCTTCGTGTGGCTCATAGGGATAGCTTGTACTCAGGTTGCGTAAAGCGGATTCACTTTGAATGTTAACGAACTCCTCAAAATCATCTACTTCGAAGATCGCCTCCGCCGTGTCAACCACCTTCCAGACAACCACTGCAGCGATCTCGATAGGACTGCCGCGTGAGTCATTGACTTTCAGTTGGCCACTTTCGAAATTTCTGACCCGGGTCGACACCGCTTTCTTGGTGTAGAACGGGTTGGCCCAGCGCAACCCCGGCTCCCTCGCCGTCCCGGCGTAGGCGCCAAAAAGCTGCAGTACGCGCGCCTGGTTTGGGTGCACCATGAAAAAACCGGCCCACAGAATAAGGATCATTATGCTAATCACTACGGTAACCACAATCCCGGGAATGGATATGGCCCGGAGGTTGAGGAAAACGCCATAAAATGCTGCCAGTTGCGCAGCCAACAGCACCACCAGCATCAGGTACCCGGACGGTACTTTTCTTTCTTTTTCGCGAATCATGGCATTTCTCCTTTGCATCAGATCGATATCATTATGATATCACCTGATCAAAAGGTCAAATACCGCAAGATCTGCTAATCAAGTCAGTAACTTACAGCCTGATACGTCCCCAGGCACACAGCTTATGTTAAATACGAGCCGGCTATCACGGGCACTCTGGTTCATCTTCGAGCGTCGCCCGATCGTCCTCCGTCGGTGTCATTCCGGCATCGGCCCCGGTATCAAAAAGCACCTGCCAATCACCGTCCGGGTTTCGCCGCCAGGTAGAAATAAAAGTCCCCCAGGACTCAATGCGCTCACCATCAGCATTCAGAGTCACCGAGCGGTACGGTCCACGACTCATTGCAAGACTGCCGTCACTCGACACTGCAACAACCCGGGGACGCCAGCGCATTTGCGGGCCGCCTGGTTCGAAAAATATCGCCCACGCCTCGCCGACTTCCGCCCTGCCCCGGGAAATCCGGCTGCTGACGAAGCGCGCATCGGGATCAACGAAACTCAGGAAAAGCGCCTTGTCCCGTACTTCGGCCGCACGGCTGAAGGCTGTTTCTGCGCATATAACCTCTTGCACAACGCTAGCGTCGGTGGCGGACACGGCTGCTATCACCAATAGAAAATCTGCGATCAAGGTATGGTCCTCATTTGAAAGCAACCGGCAAAACGCCAATCGCAGCGGGAGAATGCTGCATGACAATGCGATCCAGAGCCAAATTGTGCAAGCAACGCAACTTCATAACTGTGTATTTGGCCAGATCGAAGAAGGGTTGATAATTCTTATCCTTACAAACCTGACCATGAACAGGGTGACGCAATATGGGACACGAACAGGCAAACGATAACCGGGAGCGCTCGCTTGACCCGGACGATTGGGAAGCGTTACGCGATCTGGGACATCGGGCATTCGACGACATGATCGAGTATTTGCAGACCATTCGTGAGCAGCCGGCGTGGCAACCTTTGCCTGCAGCCGCCAGGGAACTTTTCGACGAGGGAGTGCCGCGGCAAAGTACACCGCGGGATGAGGTGTATGCACAGATTCACGAACATATCCTGCCCTATCCCACCGGCAATGTGCACCCACGCTTCTGGAGCTGGGTCGGTGGCACGGGAACTGCCACACAACTGATAGCAGACCTGGTTGCCTCGGCAATGAACTCTGCAGGACTTGGCTTCGACGAAGTGTCCTCGTCCTACGTTGAGCTGCAATTATTGAATTGGCTCAAGACCCTGCTGGGTTATCCGACCGACGCCAGTGGCCTCCTAGTTAGCGGCGGCTCCATGGCGAATCTCGTTGGGCTGGCCGTTGCACGTACAAGCATCGCACCTTATGACTTACGCAAGACCGGCGTTGACACAAGCAACCATCCGCGACTCATGTATTACGCGTCAACCGTAACACATTCCTCAGTCCGCAAGGCTATTGAATTGCTCGGACTGGGTTCCGACTCATTGCATCTGGTGCCGGTGATGGACGATTTCACCATTAATGTTGATGCATTGCAGGACGCCATAGGAGCTGATCGTGCTGCCGGCAAATTGCCAGCGTGCATCATTGCCAACGCCGGCACCGTCAATACGGCTGCCATCGACCCGCTCCATCAGCTTGCCGATGTAGCTGCAGAGGAAAGACTTTGGTTGCATGCCGATGCAGCGTTTGGTGGTTTCGCAAAACTGTCGCCGGAATATGCGCACTTCGTTGACGGACTCGAACGTGCAGACTCCCTGGCGTTCGATCTGCACAAGTGGCTCTACGTGCAATACGATTGTGGTTGTGTGCTGATCAGGTCTGCCGAATTGCATAAGGACACTTTTTCGGTGACACCAGAATATCTGCGTGCGTTTGATCGTGGCCTGGCGTCAGGTCCGCTTAATTTTTCCGAATACGGCGTGCAATTATCACGCTCCTTCAAGGCGCTGCGCGCCTGGACTGCGCTTAAAACAGAAGGCTCTGATCGTTACGGAGAACAAATCGGGCAAAACATTCAACTGGCTGCGTATCTGACCCGGCTGGTAGATGACAGTCCCCGGCTTGAGCTCATGGCGCCAACGGCAATGAATATTGTCAATTTTCGATTTATTGATGATGCGGTCCCGGCAAAAGAACTTGAAGACCTGAACGCTGAGATCCTCATGCTATTGCATGAGCGCGGAATCGCCGCACCCTCATCCACCGTCCTCAATGGCGAGTTTTCAATTCGGGTAGCCATTTGCAATCACCGCAGCAGGCGCTCCGATTTCGCGGCCCTGGTTGCGGGCGTGATCGAAATCGGCACAGAGTTAGTTACACGTGGCATTGATCGTAACAAGAATAAACATTAGGTATATTCTGTACCTTATTGTTTTCTCCGTTATTTTATGAGATTTTGTATTCCATCTATTTTCCGTGATCGTTGCTCAATCGACAGCACAACCTGCTATATCAACCCAATACGTATGAATCGTTCCGGTTGGTGTGACGGTGTGACTGAAGCTGATGCCGTT
>QNFK01000135.1 GCA_003645495.1 Gammaproteobacteria bacterium | reverse complement strand
TCGTCAGTCGACATTGGCATCAGGTGAATACCGTATCGCTGGCAAAACTTTTCCATCTTTTGCCGGCGCTCCTCGAATACATGTTTGTAATCGCTTCTTGCGCCACGGGCATAAGTATCTATGGCCATCTCTTCTTCGTGGCTGACCAGGCGATAGCGGCCGGGGGGCGGCAGCTGTCGCTCCAGCGGATCACTCAGGAACACGGCGAGCACTTCATTATGCCGCGCCACCTCGGACAAATACGATTGCGCATTGCGGGACAAGCCAGTGAAATCACTGATGACGATAACGAGGCTGCCCGGGTGTGTTACGCGGCGCAACGCGGCCATGGCATTGGTCAGCGGTGGCTCCTCATCGGCAGCGACCTGATCCGTGCTCGTTTTCCAGTCTGCGTGGTTAACGAGCTGGTGCACGTAGTGCAGTGCGGCCTGTCGCCCGAGTCGTGGCCGCAGCTCGCGATGCTTCGTGTCACCAAATATGATGCCACCCAATCGATCACCGCGGTGATGTGCAGCCCAGGCCAGCAACGCTGCGGCACGAGCCGCATTAACGGACTTGAAACAACCCTGCGTTGCAAAATGCATATTGCTGCGCAGATCGGTCACGATCAGTACCGGCCGCTCGCGTTCCTCGCGAAAAAGCTTGGTGTATGCCTCGGTGCTGCGCGCTGTTACGCGCCAGTCGATATTGCGTGGGTCATCGCCGGGCTGATATGGGCGCGACTCGTCGAACTCCATACCACGGCCTTTGAAATGCGAAACGTAGGCGCCGGTCTGCAAAGAATTGACCCGCAGTACATCCAGCGCAATAACGCGCGCAGGGCCGCTCAAGCGAATGAGGCCGGCCTGGCTGACGCTTATTGGTGATGCATCCGCGTGTAATTTGTCGTGCCGCATCAAACTAGGTCCTGGCAGCCGGCTGAAGAATTCTGCTTGTCTCAGCTTCGCGCACGGTACAGGGATGTACCGTCATTTTTAATGGCTTCAAGCCATTAAAAATGGGAGCGAACCGAAAATCGCATTTTTCGGTTCGCGTCGTTGAAAAATTCATGGATAATTTTTTCAACATTGGATTAAGGAACGCCGACACCGTCGAGCACGCCTTCGATGATCGTATCGGGCCCGACGCCATCTGCTTCAGCCTCGAAACTCAGCACCAGCCGGTGCCGCAGCACGTCTCCGGCCACGTCCTGGATATCTTCCGGCCCGACATAGTCACGACCCTCGAGCCAGGCGCGCGCGCGCGATGCCCGGTCGATACCCATACAGGCTCGCGGGCTTGCGCCATACATGACCAACCCTTCGAGATCCTTATTAACAGCGCCGGGGTTACGCGTGGCAACGACGACGTTGACGATGTATTGCTCAAGCTCATCGGACAGGTGCATGTTCAGAATTTGCTGGCGCGCTTCCATCACGGTCGCCTCCGACATCAGCTCGGGTGGTGCAAATGCATCACGTTCACCGGATTTCGCTTCATTGCGATTCAGCACAAGAATCTTGCGCTCGTCTTCCGGTGTTGGGTAACCCACTTGTGCATGCAACAGGAATCGATCGAGCTGCGCTTCAGGCAACGGATAGGTGCCCTCCTGCTCGATCGGGTTTTGCGTTGCCATGACCATGAAAAGTTTCGGCAATTTGTAACTGCTGTCGCCAACGGTAATCTGGCGTTCTTCCATCGCTTCGAGAAGCGCCGACTGCACCTTGGCTGGCGCACGGTTAATTTCATCCGCAAGAATAAGGTTGTGAAAAAGCGGCCCCTCACGAAACTCGAAGGTACCATCCTGTGGCCGGTAGATATCCGTACCAGTCAAATCGGCCGGCAACAGGTCCGGCGTAAACTGCAGCCGGTGAAAATTACCCTCGATGCTCTCGGCAAGCACCTTGATTGCGCGGGTTTTTGCCAGCCCGGGCGCCCCCTCGACCAGCAGGTGACCATCACAAAGCAATGCAATCAGCATCCTGTTAATCAGGCGTGACTGGCCGATGATCAGGCTGTCTGCATGGGCTTCGAGCTGTTGAAATTTTTCCGAGACACTCATTTATTAACTCCGAGGCAAAAACGGCGTGCCATTGTAGTAGTGATGCGCCAGCAGTCCAACTCGTCTGGCACTATTTGTCTCGTGTGGTGATTCCGGACAAATACGCCTTCTGGTGGTAGCACAACACCGCTTTGGCGATAATGTGCTCTTGGGACCATACAAAACGCCAAATATTGCAGGAATTTATGAAATTTCCTTACCCGGGAAACGCCCGGACCCGTAGCGCTGCCGCGCTGTTACTGACTTTCCAGTACCTGCTGGTGGCCGCTTGCGACGCGCCGCCGATTGCCGCAGATGAGCCACCGGTAGCGGATACCTCGGTCCCTGGCTGTGAAGTGGAGGGTCAATTAAGCGCAGAGCTTTACGGCGGCATCCGCGCAACACTGGCCTGGGGCGCGGACGTGCTCGACTGCGATGGCATGATTCGGCCAGACGGCGAGGGAGCGAGACTTCGATTTGCCGGTCCTCTCCCGGCAGGGGAATCTGCTGAGGAGCAACGCTCGCTGGCGTTTATTTTCGGCCTGCCGGATTTGCAGCGCGGCGAAACCGCGAGTGAGTTGCCAACCAATGTGACCCTGATCGAGGTGGGCGCCGGCAGGTTTTACGGTACGCAGGACACGGAAAATTGCTGGACTGACATATTGAGCCAGGAGCAGATCGGGGCAGAAAATGCAGCCGAATATCGAATCACTGGTTTGCTCTATTGCGTAGCTCCGCTGGCAGAACTAAATGGCAGTTCCAGTATTTCCTTCGCCGACATAAAATTCACTGGTCGGCTTAGCTGGGAGGTCCCTGAATGATTATTGCGCGAATCGTTGCCATCCTGGGCATTGGCTTATTACTGAGTGGTCAATCCAGCCAGGACGATGATCTCGATGCCGCCTTTGATAAGGCAATACTGGTCATTTCGGCCGGCGAGCACGCCTGCTACGCATTCGATATTTACCTGGCACTGGATCGTAAACAGCAGATGCGTGGACTCATGCACGTGCGCCACATGCCGGAATTCACCGGCATGCTGTTTGTTTACCGCGATGCGAATATTCATTCGATGTGGATGAAAAACACGTTCATACCGCTGGATATGCTGTTCATTCGTGCCGATGGCACGGTGTCTTCGATCGAGACAGATACAGTGCCGCAGTCGCTGAAATCGATCAGTTCAATTGAGCCGGTGAATTTTGTGCTGGAATTGAATGCAGGCGTTACTGAAAGACTGCATATCAACACTGATAGTGTTGTCTATTTTCCTACTGGCGAATAATCACCGTGCCGAATCGGCAGAGGGACTCACGGCGAAGTTTGCAATCGCGGCGGGACGCCGCTCCCACGTTATTCTTTACAGGATCGTGGGAACGGCGTCCCGCCGCGATTGCAAACTTCGCCGTGATGAACTGGATTATTTTCTTACAGACTAAAGAACGGCAGCGATCGACTCAGCCAGATAGCTCACGTTGCTCTCTGTTATCCCACAGACGTTGATACGACTGGAATCCACCAGGTAGATCCCAAAATCCTGCTTCAGGCGTGCTACCTGCTCCGCGGACACGCCGAGGTAGCAAAACATGCCGTTCGCTCGCACGACATGCGAGAAATCATGCTCCGGAGCGGTCTCAGACAGTGCCGCAACAAGCAACTTCCGCATGCCCTGTAAACGCTGCCGCATGCCGGCAAGCTCCGTCAGCCATGTCGCCCGCAATTCGCTGTTGTTGAGAATATGAGCAACTACCGCACCACCGTGATCCGGCGGTACAGAATACAGGGTCCGAACGATGTTCTGTGCCTGGCTATTTACGATAGCGGCTGACTCAGCACTCGCACCGACTATGGACAGCGAACCGACACGATCACGATACAGACCAAAATTCTTGGAGCAGGAAGTGGCCACGATCATCTCTGCAAAGCGCTCAAACATCAGGCGTACCGGATAAGCGTCTGCGTCAAGATCCACGGCAAAACCGTGGTAAGCAAAATCTATGAAAGGTATGAGGTTGCGATCCGCGAGCACATCGGCAAGTTGCTGCCATTGTTCTACCGTCAGATCCATGCCGGTCGGGTTGTGGCAGCAACCGTGCAAAAGCACGAGATCGCCTGCGGCCGCCTGACCAAGCGCTGCGAGCATGTCATCAAAGCGGATACAATTATTATCATTATCGTAGTACGGATATGCCTGCAGTTTGATACCGGCTCCACCCAACAGCGGCACGTGGTTATTCCAGGTCGGGTCGCTCACCCACATCGTGACATCAGGCATGGCACGCAGGATTAATCCGGCCGCCACACGCAGTGCTGCTGAGCCGCCCGGTGTTTGCAAGGTCGTGATACGCCCATCCTGATCCGAGCCATCGCCGAAAGTCAGGTTCTGGATCGCTTTGCAAAACTCCGGATCTCCGGCGCAGCCAAGATATGCCTTGCTCGCCTGGTTATCTACCAGCCATTGCTCGGCTGTTTTGACCGTATTGAGAATCGGCGTAACACCCTTTGCATCGCGGTAAACACCGACTCCCAGGTCGATCTTGTTCTCGCGCGGATCATCACGGTGTTCCGCGATGAGTTTCAGGATGGCGTCAGCCGGTTTTGCTTCTAGTGTTTCGAACAATGGATCGCTCCGCCGAGGCGTGAGCCGCGAATTGTACACAGGGAAGACGACAATGCGCTGCCGGATGACGGCAACGCATTAAAATCAGCGGTCAAAGTCCAGCTAACTGGCGCTTCGACCCGCAAGAAATATTCCGCCCCGCCCGGGTTCGGGCAGGGCGGACAATACTCAGGCTTTTGGTGCCCAGACTGAACACCAACCATTGGCGTTGACCGACTTGCCAGGGAAAATCTGGCAGGGTCGCCATGCGTCCCCATCTGCGCCCTGTATCAGCGCGCAATTTGCGCAAGTCTGATCGGCGGCGGGATTGGCCCGTGATGCGGCGTCTACTGTACTGGCGTCATGCACATATTTCAGGGATTGTGCGACCGGGTCGCTTTCCTCAATTTTCGGCATGTCCTGGGCATAAGCATCGGCACCCGGGCGCACGAGGCAACCTGCGGCTGCGACGGCTGATAATTGGATAAACTGGCGTCTGGCAATCTTGCTCAAAGGATTCTCCCTCAGTCTTTTTCAAAATTAGTGCCCGGAGCACTGTCCGGGCGTCGCGTATCTTAATCGAAAATCGGCCTCTGCGTGCAAGCGAATTCGCGAAAATTCTGCAGTTGAGAATGGTTCGCATTTTCATTATAAGTCAACGGGATACGCACTGCCGGTAAGCATACACGACGAAGCTGAACGGCAGCCAAACGAGCCACTATCAGAGGCGCTCAGGACAGAAAATGTGAACGCATCCACACAGCAGTGTTCCAAAGATTTCACAACGAAGTCGCTGCTGCATAATTGATCGCATACGACATCGCCTGCCCGTCAGGCGTATTGTTAGCTTTGCGCAGATAACCGAACAATAACCATCGATTTTTGACGAGAATAACGATTTTCAATACTGGCTCAGGTTACAGGCAGTTTTTCAGATGGCTCATCGCTATCGCGGCTTTATGCGTTGGCGGCAGTGCGTTTGCGGCCTCCGTTACCCATCGCTACACGGTGACTGTCGACTATGCGTTAAGCAGGTTGTTCATCGAAGCCAGATTTGAGAAGCCGGTGCAGAGTGTCACTGCGCGATCTCGTGAAGCTGGCAAGTTTCTGCTCGATGTGCGCAGTTGCGGAGACGACCAGCAGATAAAAATGCGCAACCGCCGCATGCTGTTGCCCGAGCATGGCATTAGCTGCCTGAATTACACCGTAGATTTGCAGCGCGCTGCCAGGGAAAATCGCAACAGCAAATTACTGCTGCCAGGCAACATCATCGCGTCCCCCATATACTGGCTCTGGCGTCCGGAAATACAAAACGGCACCAGTATCGAAGTCGAGTTCCGCCTGCCGCAAGACGTTCAGGTATCCGTTCCCTGGCAACGACTCGACAACTCGGTCTCAACTTACCTG
>QNFK01000134.1 GCA_003645495.1 Gammaproteobacteria bacterium | reverse complement strand
GCTGCGGACTTGCTCGGGGTTACCGATCGGGCAGAACTTAAGGCTGGCAAGCTGGCTGACATTATCGCCGTAGAGGGAAATCCACTTGACGATATCCGGGCCATGGAGCGGGTCGTGTTCGTGATGAAGGATGGCGAAATCGTCAAGATCGACTAATGTATAAGATGAGGTCGAAGAACGTCGGGGCGTTTGTAATTGGGGTGTCGCTCTGATCGCTGACTTGCGCACGCTGTAACTCCGCTACCTGGCTGCCAGCAACTCTCTGTTTGATTTCTGGTGCTTTTGCGGAGAAAGTAACAGACGAAGTCGATGGGCGTCCTTATCTCTGACAGGAAAACTAATGAAAAGTAATGTCACACGGCGCGACTTTCTAAACGGTACACAGGTTGCGATTGGTGCATCCCTTTTATCGCCATGGAGCCAGGTTTTCGGTGCAAGCGGGTCGGAATTTGAACTGGGACAGGACTACTACCCACCCGCGTTGACGGGGCTGCGAGGAAGCCACGATGGTTCCTGGGAGACCATGCATGCCCGCGTTTCTGGCAAGACATGGCCATCGAGCGCGCATGAAGAATCTTACGATCTCATCGTCGTAGGGGCAGGAATCAGCGGTCTGTCTGCCGCCTATTACTACAACAAGGAAAATCCCGGCGCGCGAATCCTGATTCTCGACAATCACGATGATTTTGGTGGGCATGCGAAGCGTAACGAATTCAGGATTAATGGCCGCACTCGCATTGGCTACGGTGGGACTGAGTCGATCGACTCACCCTCAAACTGGAGCGACGTTGGAAAAGACCTTCTGCGTGATATTGGCGTCGACGTCGAGAAGTTCTACGAGGCGTACAACCAGGAGCTATATTCGTCGATGGGGCTCTCTAAAGGCATCCTTTTCGACAAGCAGACTTATGGTGAGCAAAAACTGGTAGCTGGTTATAACAAGATTCCCTGGGAGGAATTTGCGGCTCAAACGCCGATGAACGACCAGGCGAAGGCCGACCTGATCCGGCTCTGGACTGATGAGCGTGATTACCTGCCTGGCTTAAACCTGGATCAGAAAGTGGAAATTTTGCGCAAGACGAGCTACTACGATTTCCTGAAAAATTACGTCAAAGTCGATCAACAGGTTTTGGAAATGTTCCGCCGCTGGGGCATGAGCAAATGGTGCGTTGGAATTGAAGAGATTCCCGCTACGCTCGTGCAATCATACGATGCCGGTATGGCGGGCCTCGCCCACACGCTACAACGTGTTAGCAGCGGCCCGCACGAGCCCTACATATTTCACTTCCCGGATGGCAATGCTTCAGTCGCACGCCTGATGGTTCGATCTATGCTGCCGGATGCAGTGCCAGGCTCAAGTATGGAAGATGTGGTCACGGCGAGAGTAAATTATTCACTGCTGGACAGAAGCGGTACTCCCGTGAGAATTCGTTTGAATAGCACGGTCGTCAACGTCGCACATACTAACGATAGCAAAGCAGTTGATGTGATGTTCGTCCACCAGGGCAACGCACACACCGTTCGTGGCAAGAAATGCATCATGGCTTGTTACAACAGCGCGATCCCTTATCTGTGTCCGGAGTTACCGCAAAAGCAGGTGGAAGGGCTCAGGTATGGCGTAAAAATTCCCCTGAGTTACACGAAGGTGCTGGTGCGCAACTGGAAACCCTTCGCTGAGCTTGGAGTTGATTTTGTTTACTACACCAATGATTTTTTCAAGCAGGTTGAACTCGACTATCCGGTTTCCCTGGGCAAGTACGAATTCGGCAGCTCTCCGGACGACCCCATGGTGCTGCACATGTGTCACGCACATTATTCGCCGGATATTCAAGGCCCGGAGCAGTGGCGCGAATCTCGACGCCACTTGCTCAGCACGCCGTTCTCCACGTTTGAATACCATGTACGCGATCAACTCGATCAGGCGCTTTCCGGTGCTGGCTTCGATGCCGAGCGTGACATTCACGCGATTACCGTCAATCGCTGGGCGCACGGATATCCCTACAAGCCCATTTTGCTCTGGGAGCCAGACTGGCCCAACGAAGAAAGTAAACCCTGGGTAATCGGCAGAAAGCCGTTTGGCCGCATTACGATAGCGAATTCGGACGCCGGCGCGGCCTCGGGTACAAACTCAGCGATTGTGCAGGGATACAGGGCCGTTCAGGAGTCGTTAGCGACGTAAGTGATGACCGAATGCCAGAGCCGTTCTGTCCTGGTATTGCGATCCTGTTGCTATTTTTCGAGACTGCCGAAATTCCAGACCACAAAAACCAGCGCTGCAACGATAGCCGGGGCACGTTTGTCTAATTATTTGCGAGTCGAGGTTGAGCCGTTTCCACTGGCGATGTGACGACTTTATTAATTGCTAACGCCAGGAAGCTACAGTGACTTACAATCCGCAAATGGAAAATGACGAAACGCTGCAGGAATTCATGCAAATTCTGGGGCGCATCAAGACTTTGCTGGGAGAAGCAACGATTTCGGACGGCGCAAGCATTGATCTGGATGCGGCTGTCGAGCAATTGCGGGAATCTGGAAATAACAAAGACGCCGACGAATTAGCCACGTTATGCAAACGGGCAGATGAATTGAAAGCGCAGCAGCAGGCGAACTCGTAGTAGACCCTGCTAAATCGCCCGCTGGGCGGGCTCCTACAAATGCTAATCAGAAATGTAGGAGCCCGCCCAGCGGGCGATATTTCAAATCAGCGAAATATATCTGTACATCGCAGCAAAGCTTCAGATTACTCCCTGCTCTTTCTCCCATTGCTCGCGCAGTACAAACTTCTGTATTTTTCCGGATCCGGTCAACGGGAAAGCGTCTGTACGCACCCAAATTCTCGGGGTCTTCTGCGGCGACAAGTGCTGGCGGCAATATTCCCGTAGCTCGGTATCGCTGGCTGGATTCTCAGGATCGGCATCGCGAATAAAGGCAGCGACGTTTTCTCCCCATTTCGGATCGGGCAGTCCCAGGACTGCTACTTCCGCAACTTGCGGGTGACGAAACAGCAACTCCTCGACTTCGCGAGGGTAGATGTTTTCGCCACCGCGAATGATCATGTCTTTTAGACGACCTTGCACGGTGCAATAGCCGCGCTCATCCATGGAACACAAATCACCGGTGTGTAGCCAGCCATCGGCGTCGATCGCGCTCGCGGTTGCTTCCTCCATTTCGAAGTAACCGAGCATCACGTGGTAACCGCGTGTGCAGAATTCACCCGCTGTATTCACGGGTAACGTTTCTCCGTTCTCCGGATCGACAATTTTTATTTCGGTGTTCGGCATCGGCGTGCCAAGTGTATTGGCCTTGTCCTCTGTGGAATCATCCGGACGGGTCATTGCCGCTACCGGCGAACACTCGGTCTGGCCAAAAACAATCGTAAATGCTGCGCCAAGATCCGCCTCCAGTCGTTCAACCAGTGCAGCCGGGACTGTTGAACCACCCGAACAA
Source organism: Gammaproteobacteria bacterium (assembly GCA_003645495.1). Lineage (GTDB taxonomy): Bacteria > Pseudomonadota > Gammaproteobacteria > Steroidobacterales > Woeseiaceae > SZUA-117. The sequence goes on along the minus strand of QNFK01000134.1, from coordinate 2,586 downwards.
ATGCTGCGCAACGAACTCAAATCGCGAGTTGCAAAAGCTGGATGCTCCAGGATAGCAATCAACATTGTTGGCACGCCCAGCAGCGCTGTCCCACGATGAGTTTCGGTCATCTCCAGCGCCAGCCCGGGGTCGAAGGCTTCCAAAAGAACCTGTGTTGCGCGTTTTGCGACCGCTCCAAGGACGCCGAGTGCGCAGCCGGCTGTATGAAACAGTGGCATCATTGCCACCCACACCGCACCTTCCTCCACACCCATGCGATCCATCGTATGGGCACCATTGTTTACCAGTCCGCGATGGTTGAGGAGCGCGCCTTTTGGGAAACCGGTCGTGCCCGAGGTGTACTGGATCATCACCGCGTCCCCCGGCAAAACTTCCGGCAGGGCTGCCTCGGATGCGCTGGCGGAATCCAGGAACTCATCCCATTTATCCAGACGAATAACTTCACGCAGCGTTGGGCAGCTGTCGCGAACCGCATCGACCATGGCGAGCATGTTATTGCCGCGGAACTCCGGCAGGACCAGCAAGCCGACGCTTTTCGACTGATTGATGACGTATTCCAGCTCACCGGCCTGGAAAGTCGGGTTCACAGTGACCAGCACGAGACCGGCCATAGCGCTGCCAAACTCCGTCAGTATCCATTCCGGTATGTTGGGTGCCCAGATTGCGACGTGTTCACCAGGCTCGAAGCGCGCCCGCAATGCGTGGGCTGTACGTAACGAATCTTCAAGGAGTTCTGTATAGGTCCAGCTGCGCTGCTTCGCCGGATCTGCTGTACCGATAATGAGTGCCACGCGGTCGGGCACGGCTGCGGCGCCCTCTTGCAGCAATTCGCCAATTGTCAGGTCTCGTGTTGCCGGCTCGGTGGGCCCGGTTGCGTATGACTCTGCTGCTGACATCGTTCTCTCCTGAAGCTGCTTTCTTCTATAGTCCTTACCTGTTGAGCGTCAGTCGACGACCTCGCCCATGAACGGCTGCCACTCGCTGTCATCCGGTTTCGGCGTCATGAGGCTGACAAAGACCAATGTCACGATCGACGCTGTAACGGCTGGCAAAGCGATGTAATCCGTATCCATTGGGAATGATGTCCACAGCACCTGGACGGCGTGATCACTGTCCTTGAAAATCGAGTTCAGTACCGTGATGCCAATGACCGTCAACATGCCGGCAGCTATCGATGCAACACCACCGGCGCGCGTTACGCGTTTCCAGAAAAATGCTGCAAGCAATGCCGGAGCCAGGGACGCGCCAATCATCGTGTAAGAAATCAGCGCCATTTCCAGGATAGTCTCGAACTGGCTCATCATCAGGTAGGCGAGCACGCCGATGCCGACGATACAGGCGCGCTGCAGCCAGATAATTTGTTTGGAGGTGGCGTTCTTGTAAAAGAAAGCCTGGAAAATATCACGGGTGACATTGGTTGATGTCACCATCAGGAAAGTGTTGCCGGTAGAAATAATGATCGCGGCACCCGCAGCGAGCAACAATGAACCAACGACAACCGGCAATTGTTCATAACCGATACGCAGAATGATTTCTTCGGCCATCGCACGATTGACCGAACCATCCGCCATAAAGAAGCGTGGATCATCAGCGTAGATCGCAAAACCAACCAGCGCGATCGACATCATCAACACCTCGACCAGAACCACGCCGAAGAACATCCCGAGTACAGCCTGGCGTGCGCTTTTCTCATCTTTCGACGATGAGAATTTTTGATACATGCTGCTTTCGCTCATCAGCAACAGGAATGTTGGCAGGGTAATGCCGACGACCCAGAAAAAGTCGTGACCGCCGGTTACCGACAAATGACTTGGTTTTACCGTCTGAATCGTAGTTATGACCGCATCCAGTCCACCATGCGCCGCGATCGCGAACGGGAAAGCAACGATCATTGCCAGCAACATCAGGGTGCCGTTGAAAATATCGATGGAGACGATGGAGACCATCCCGGCCAGCATCGTAAAACCAATAATGAGGATTGCAGCCATCAGCATGCCCGTTTCCGGACTTATCGAACCGTCGGACAGAATTGCGATGAAGCGGCCGCCACCTTTGAATTGATATCCGGCGATAACCATGTAGGCAATGATGATCGTTATCGTACCGAGTATTTTTGCGGCCTGGCTGTAGCGCTTTTCGAGCAAATCGGTGAGCGTATATTGCGCAATACGGCGCACTCTGGCTGCAATGAAATAGATGACCAGGATGCCAATCCAGGCGCCGGCCGAAAACCACAGCTCGGACAAACCAGTGCGAAATGTCAGGCCGGAGGTGCCGAACAGGCTGCCGGAGCCGATCCAGGTGCAAACCAGGGTCGCGACCAGCATGTACACCGGCACATTGCGACCAGCAACGATAAAGTCGTCCGCGGATTTGACGCTGCGGCTCTTGTAAACACTGATGCCGAGCAGAATCAGCACATAGACGATCACGACAATTGCATACGTCATTTACAGCCTCTCATTTGCAGGTGGGTCACGCAGTGGGCCCGGGCCGGAGCTCTTTATTTGTGGATATTTGCGCACCAGCCAGGCAGCTTCAGTGCTGCTGCAGCAAAGGTATCATAAGAAGGCCAGTCAACCGCAT
>QNFK01000133.1 GCA_003645495.1 Gammaproteobacteria bacterium | reverse complement strand
GCAAAAGTGACGATCAGCACGGGCAGAAGCGTCATATTGGCCAGCAACGCAACCAGCATTGCCAGGCTGGTCAGCAGACCAAAGTAAATAGTTGGTATGAAACGGGACAACGCCAAAACGGAAAAACCGAGCATTATCGTAACGCTGGTGTAATAAATCGCACGGCCGATGCTCCGGTGGCAGCGTGCGACTGCCGCCTGGTAATCGCCATCAACGGAAAACTCCCGGCGAAAACGATGTACATAGTGAATCGTGTCATCGACGCCGATGCCCACGGTGATGGCTGCTATTGTAATCGTCATCAGATCCAGCGGTATGCCGAGCCAGCCCATCAGACCAAGGACCAGGCAGGCAGAGGTCAGGTTTGGAACGATAGCAACCGATGCCGTCTTAAAAGAACGGAACAGCAATAGGAACATCAGCATGATCGCGAGAAAAACGACGCTCAGCGTCATAATCTGCGAGCGAAACAAACTTTGCAGCATATTGTTGTACAAGACGAGCATGCCGCTCAGATGGATACGCGAATCGTCAATGTCCAGGTGTTCAGTGAGGCCTGCGCGAATCTCTTGCAGTAATTGTGCGCGTTGCAGCGAAGGATCAGATTCAAAGACGCGCACATTATATCGAAGCTGATTGCCGTCCTCCGACAGGTAGGGCGCAAATAAAGCCTGCCGAACATCGTCCGGCAGTTTCTTGTAAATGATCGACAATGTGAAGTTATCTTTTACTGCTTCGGCATCCAGTTGCTCCAGCACCCGGGCGAAAGTAGCCAGGGACAGAACTTTTCCGGTGTGCGGTAGTGCGTCCAGATAGTCGTGTATTGCAGAAACCTGGCCAAGCTGCCTGCTGTTGAACCAATAGCTGCGTGAGGTTATACCAGCCTCAGATGCGGACTCATCGGCGTAGATGTCGTCAAATTCATCTTCGTAATCATCTGCAGAATCATCTGCTGTGGTAACAGGTGGCGACATGCTGCTAAGCAGATCTGCAGGCGCATCGATAATGACGTCGAGAGGCGTGGTTCCACCGAGTTTACGGTCAATGAGTTCCATGCCGCTATAAATCTCGGTCGACTGGCGATAGTAATCGATGAAACGATTCTCGACCGTCAGCTGAGTCACGCCGACCAGGCCGAACAATACCAGTGCGGAAAACGCCAGCAGAATTGAATTGCTGTGCCGAAGAGTCAGTCTTGCAAAGAAGCTGGTAATTGCAGCCGTCAGATCATTTCGCGAGGTTGGTTTGCCCGGCCTGAGTAACATCAGCACTGCCGGGAAAAGCGTGAAGGAAAGAATGAACGCAATAGCTATTCCTATCGACATGATCCAGCCGAAATCAATTACAGGACGGATACCGCTAACGAGTAATGAACCGAAAGCGACGATCGTCGTTAACGCTGTGTAAAAGCAGGGCTCGACAATTTTCCTGATAGTAGAGCGGACCAGGGTTAGTTGATCAGCATCCGGGTTTGCCTCATGTATTTCCCGGTAACGAACAATGATGTGCAATGTGAGAGCAAGGCACAGGATTAACACTAGTGACACAAAATTTGAGGAAACCACGGTTACGCGCCAGTCGAGGCGGCCGAGCAGGCCGATCAATGCGATGCAGGTTGCAGCGCAGGTGATCAGTGGCAGCATGACCCAGCGGCGTCTGTGAAATGAGATTCCGAGTATGACCACAAGGAAGAAAAATACGGCGATACTGAATACCAGGAGATCATGTCGAATAAATTCGATCGAGTCGGCGACAATCATTGGTACTCCACCGAGATGCAGTGTCGCCGACGCACGATGCCGATCGAGGATCGTGCGAACGGCCGCGATGTCCTGTTCCTGCTGTGCCAGCAAGCGTCGTGTCTGAGCGTCGAAGTCGAAAGTTATCTCTTCCAGAGATTTGCTTTCATCTTCGCTAAGTCCCTCCAGGAATTGTTTTTCACGCAACGCATCTCGCTTCTCGCGCAGCTCGCGATATTCCAGGTCCCGGTGCATGTCGATACGTAACGCTGTGGTCAGCCCATCGGAACTCATGAGCAGATTCTCGTATAACGGGCTGGTCAACAATTCGACTTCTGCCAGTTTCCGGTCGGTGTCCTCATCCTTCAGGTAACGGATGCCGCTGGCGATATTTCTCAGGTTAACCGGTGGGCTGTTGACCAGTGGGACGTCAAGAATGCTGGTAACGGACTCGACATTTGGCAACGCTGACAACGCATCACGCAGCGTGCGGATGTCGGCCAGTGTGGCATCACTAAAAACAGCTTCATCTGGCGTGTAAGTGACCAACAGGAAGTCGTCGGAGCCGTAACGGGCCCTGACAAATCGGTAGTAACGAAGCTCTGCGTCTCGTTCGAGCGTAAGTGAATCGGCAGAGGCGTCCAGTGAAAAATACTGCGCGAACCAGCCGAGCGACAGGACTATTGCGGCGACTGCCACAATGGTTGCAACTGGCCGTTTCAGGACAACGTTTTCGTAAATTTTACTTAGGCCGGACAGCATCCCTTTCTCGTGTTGTGGCACGTTGTGATCAAGCGTTAGCTTCTGGCCAGGTGATCCTCCAGCACCTGTGCCACGCAGCAGGTAAGTTTTTTGCCTTTCTCGATGTGCAGAAATTCATTCGGACCGTGCGCGTTCGAATTTGGCCCTAACAGGCCGGTCACCAGAAACTGTGCTTCGGGAAACTTTTCGCCAAGCATGCCCATGAAAGGAATCGTGCCGCCGGTGCCCATGTATACAGACGGTTTGCCAAAATAATCCTGAGACGCTTTTTCCATTGATGCTTCGAGCCAGTCCGCGACGGGTGGTGCATTCCAGCCCGCCATTGTCGATTCAACCTCGAATGACGCTTTGGCGAACGCTGGTGTATCTGCCTCCAGGACAGCTTTGACCGCCTCGGCAGCCTCATCCGCATCGGCGGTTGGCGGCAGGCGAAATGAAAGCTTCAAAGTTGTATTCGGCAACAACGTGTTGCCGGCATTTACCAGTGCAGGCATACCGTCTGCACCGGTCACTGTGAGTGCGGGTCGCCAGTTGTTATTCAACAATAGTTCGTAGACTGATTCGGACGGACTTGACGATGCGTCAGCCCAGGGAAATTTTCGCCACACGGAGTCATCGAGAATCGACGCAGCAAGCTGCGCCTGCTGTTGTCTTTGCTCCGGTATTTCTACGAACAGTTCTTCGATGAGGATTTTGCCAGAGGTTTCATCTTCGATGCGGCTCAGGAGTTGCCGCAAAATGCGAAAACTCGATGGCACAATGCCACCGGCACTTCCCGAATGGACGCCTTCGGTCAGGACGTCCACGCGTAATTTTCCGGTGAGATTGCCGCGCAGGGAAGTCGTGCACCAGAACTGATCGTAGTTGCCACACTCTGCGTCGAGGCATACCACCAGGCTGGGCGATCCGAGACGATCGCCGAGATGATCTATATAAAAGGGCAAATCGAAACTGCCACTTTCTTCGCAGCCCTCAATAAGTACGATACAACGCGCGTGTGGCACTCCCTGTTCCTGCAATGCACGAATCGCGGTAAGCGAACCAAAAACTGCGTAGCCGTCATCTGCGCCACCGCGACCATAAAGTTTGCCGTCCTTAATGACCGGCGTCCACGGGTCGAGATCATCGTCCCAGCCGCTGAACTCAGGTTGTTTGTCATAGTGGCCATACAGCAGCACAACATCGTCGGACTCGCCGGGTATGTCGATGAATAACACCGGAGTGCGCCCCTCGAGACGCACGACTTCGACCTGCATGCCTTTGATTGGCTGCGCTTTACACCATTTCTCGAACATGGAAACGGCCTGGTCCATGTAACCGTGTTGTTCCCAGTCAGGGTCGAACATCGGTGATTTGTTTGGGACCTTAATGTATTCGCAGAGCTCGGGAATGATCGACCCGTCCCATGCCTGGTTGACGAATTCTTCTGTAGTTTGCTTATCCATAGTCTTGCTTTTAGTCGCCTCCGAACGCAATGATGGTGGGTGGGAGTCTACGCGGTAGAAAGTATTTCTACCGCGCAGACTCCTGCTCCAATCTACCGCGATTACAAGAGTGAATTAAAATGATTCCGAATCCAAGAGCAATAGTGATTAACCGCAGCCTGAGCGTTTTTTTCATGTTGCTGGCGGTATCCGCGAGCGCTGAGGTCATCGTTGGCGGCAGCGGATCCCGCTGCAGTGAGGATCCGGCCTGTATCAATCGCCTGCATCCGGATATCCCGATGGTGGCGCGCGTCGCAGCAGGCGAGCGCATCGTTTTCGTTGGTCGTGATGCTGGCGATCTGCACCTTGATCCGGATGAATACTCCAGCGCTCCGGAGAGTCCGCGTGAAGGACTTGGCATCGTGCATCCCCTGACGGGGCCGGTTTATATCGAGGGCGCTGTTCCTGGCGACGTGCTGGCTGTGACCATCCTGGCGCTCAAACCTGGCAAAGAGGGCTGGACTTATGCCTCTCCCGGCGGTTTTGGTGGCGATCAGGTGAATACCGGACAACGATTCATTGTCTGGCGGTTGAATGAGGAATACGCAGAAAGCGATGCACTGCCAGGAATCCGGATTCCGAATGGGGGTTTCCCCGGTGTAGTAACGACGCTGCCAGGTCCCGTCGAACTGGAGGTAATGCTGAGCCGTGAGCAGCAGTTGGCGGACAGTGGTGGCGCAGTCCTGATGCCGGACTCCCATCTCGCCGAGCCTTCATCGTTGTGCGGACCGGAAGGTAGCAAGCCACAGGAGTGCCTGCGCACAATCCCGCCGCGAGAACATGGCGGCAACATGGATATCCGCTATATCAGTACCGGCGCCACCGTGTATCTGCCGTGCTTTATCGAAGGCTGCGGTCTCGCACTTGGCGATTTTCACTACGCACAAGGCGATGGTGAAGTATCAGGTACCGCGATAGAGATGGATGGGGAAATAACGGTCACGACGCGTATCGTGAAAGACGGGCCCGATTTGTCATACGGACCACATTACGAGGGACCGGCTTCGCTGTTGGCAATTCCGTCCACGCGTTTCTATGCAACCACCGGATTTCCCTTGAAAGCCGAGAGCGACGTACCCCGGGATATCGCCTATCTCGCGTCGACTAAAGTTGTCGGCCTGAGCAATCTTTCCAAGGACGTCAATCTTGCCGCCGTGAACGCGCTGGTATCGATGATCGACTACATTGTGGCTGAATACGGCTACGACCGAACCCAGGCCTACCTGATTGCCAGCGTTGCGGTGGATTTGCGCATCGGCCAGCTGGTCGATGTACCGAATGTTGGTGTAACGGCAATTCTGCCGCTGGATATTTTTGTGCAATAACTGTCGGCTGGCGCCTGTGGTTCGAATAACGTAAGCGTCGATTATTCGCTATTGCGAAAGCTCTACGTGTGACGATGCGGTGCTCACAGCAGTACGAATTTTTGCGATCAACTGATCGCTACTTACCGGTTTGGTAACGATTTCGAGCGCGCCAGCTGTCAATGCGGACTTCGCAAGTGGGCCGTCCGGATGTGCGGTTAGCACGATAGTCGGTATGATCATGCCTGATTTCGTTAAATTTCGTTGCAACTCGACCCCGCTCATTTGCGGAAATCGAAGATCGAGAACCAGGCAGTCAGGGAGGGTGCTGCGTCGCATTTCAGCCAGGAACGACTCACACGAATTGTAGGTTTTCGCCCGCCATCCATGCATTTCTATCAGGATTCGAATCGGATCGCTGACGGAATCGTCATTGTCGACGACTGCGACAGATAGCGTATGGGAATTAACCATGAGTTTGTTGGAGTAAGGATCGACCGGACAGTTCCTGTGAGTCGACCAAGCCTATTAGTTGGGGCGCGGGCAGGATACTAGGGCATGTACCTACGCTGTTGGCGAGGCCACCCTCCAAAAATCAGCTACATTAAGGCCTGGTTTATCAGTGATACCAGCCGGTCAGGATCAACCGGTTTATGTAATACCTCACAACGTACCAGGCTTGCCGCCTCGATATCTTTGCCGGAAGTATCACCAGTCACAAGAATCGTTGGCAGGTCCTCGCCGGAAATTT
>QNFK01000132.1 GCA_003645495.1 Gammaproteobacteria bacterium | reverse complement strand
CGGCGATGGCTGATGACATGGATGAGCTGGACGTCACCATGGAAGTGCTGGACAGCGTAGCCGGCATCGACGGCAACGTCCTGATCATGAGTGGCCCGGAGGGCATGGCAGAGGAAGGCCCTGACGGCGACGATGACGGCGGCTTTGAAGATGAAGAAGGCGATCGCGACGACATGGACCGCGATGAAATGGGCGCTGAAGCGGACGATGAACGTGAAGAGGAAGAATCTGGCGGCGACTTTGCAGACGGCGACGAAGACGACTTTGATTCTGACGAGGACTTCATGGGCGAGAATGAAGATCATGACGAGCTGGTTGATGATGAAGGCGACTTCGACGACGGCGAATCGATCGATGACGACGAGCTCGAAGAACAAGACGAGATGGAAGACGACGACATGGAAGAAGATGACGATGACGTCGCATCAATTGAGGACGACGGTGCCAGTGACGAGGGCGACGCTTAAGGGCAATCCGTAACATCTGGGCCAGACTCTGTCGTTGGCCCGGATCCTTCGAAAAGATGACGAATCCCCCCTTGTTGTACTGCAACCTGGGGGGTTTTTTTGCGCTACGTCACAGTGTTGAGCACCGACCCGGAAATTTCGCCATTTGCTGGGTAAGATCGGTTGAGGCTGAGGCTGGATATGGGTTTTTCTAGTGCGAATTTTCCATAATCAGGCAAAATACCAACCATAGACAAGATGGCGTCTTCGCCGGAGTTCTGACAATTCTGAAAATAGCTTACAAATTGCGTGACATGGCGAGAACAGCACGGCTGCTTCTGGCTAGCGCATTGTTGCTTTGCATAGCGCTGCCACAGGTAGCACTGGCAGTAACAGCGACCGAGCTATTTGCTGATGGCAATCGCCTGTTTCGCGATGAGTTGTACTGGGCAGCGCTACTACGCTACAGCCAGGCCGCCGATGCCGGCATGAGCACGCCCTTGCTGCACTACAATACCGGCATCGCCCATTATCGGGCAAAACAATACGTCCGCGCCCGTGAAGAGCTTTTACTGTCCAATCGTTACCTGCCGCTGCAGGTAGTGTCTGACTATAACCTCGGTCTGGTTGCCTATCGGATGGGCGACTTTGATGAAGCGTTACGCAGGTTTCGCAGCGCCAGGGACCAGCAGCAACGCAGAGACATTAGCAAGCTCGCCTCGAAGGCTATTCGCGAGATTCAGAAACAAAGCGTGCTTGAGGAAGTCGCCGCAGCGCAGACTGTCGCTTTAAAGCAGGACGAAGAATTCACGAATCTCGATTTGCGGCTTCGCGTCGGTGCGGGATTTGATGACAATGTTTACCGGACGCCGGCGGAAAGTTATGTCGATTTGGGTGACCCCGCACAACCAGTAGTAGATCCGGTGGTGCAGTCGGGAATGTTCGTACCGATCAACCTCGCTGCCGTATATACGGTCAACAGCTTCGAGCATGAAAACTTTTTTGGTGCATACCGGTTTTCCGGTCGCTTTTACTCGGAACAGGAGCTGAACCAGGCAGATGAATACCTGCAGGAATTAGCCTTTGGGACGGAATATCGACGCCGCAGTGAAAACCGGGAGCGCCGTGTCTACAGTGCGTTCAAAATCGCGCAGCACGAGGAGACCTATTACGATCCTGACACTGGTGTCGAGCGAATCGTTGGTGGACAGGATATTTCTGATCGCCTGTCCTATCTGCGCTACGGCCCGCAGTTCTGGATACGTGAAACATTCGGGCCCTTGTCCGTAGGCGCCCATGCGAAAGGCGAGTTGTGGGATTATGAAGAGACCGAGACCGTTCCTGAATATGATCACGAGTTCTGGTCCCTGGGTCTCAACACTCAATATCATTTCACCTCAACCTCGCTGGTGCGGCTGACTGCCGAGTATTACACGCGACGGTATAGTGCCCGCCCCTCATACGAGCTCGATGGTTCGCAGCCGGCTGGCAATCCAGCCGTTCGTTATGATTACGTTGAGTACGGTATATCTGCCCGGCAACGCATCACGCGGAGCATGTGGTTGGGTGCGACCTACCGCTTAACGGATCGGCAGGACCGACACGTGGGCTACTACGATTACTCACGCAATGAATACAGCGTCGAATTTCACATGCGCCTCGGCAATAGTTTTGCCTTCGAGTTGCGTGGCAATTACCGCCAGTATGACTACGAAAATGCGTTCGCATTCAATAATCCCGCGGGCGGTCGAAAAACGCTGGAAACGGCGGAGGCCGGTGCCGTTATTACCTACGACATGACCGATCATTTTGACCTGGTCGGTGAATTTATGCTGCGTGAGGTTGCCTCCAGCGACCCGCGCATCGCCTATGATCGCGGTATGTATTTGCTGGGTCTTCGCTGGTCACCGTAGCTTACATTCGCGGATAAGGCCGCTCCTACAGCTGATCTTAATATTGGCTCGAGCTTACTCTCTGGCAAAATCTGTAGGCGCGGCTGTCTACGTTTTCGTACTTTTGTTGCAGTGCATGATCGAGCATGAAAGTTGAGACGCCGCGAATAAACCCAAACGACCGTAGACAGCATCCCGGAACATCTTGCTGCTAAAGAAATCCAAAAAAGTCCCGTACGATCCAATTATCTGACACTTCTAACCGTCCATTCTTTGTTAGACTGCCCAGCCTGACCAACTGCATCAACTCCCCAAAACCCGATGGATGTCACTCCGATTCTAGAGGCGCTCAACGACGCGCAGCGCCAGGCCGTTACTGCTCCGGCCGAACCCCTGCTGGTCATCGCCGGCGCAGGCAGCGGCAAGACGCGTGTCCTGGTGCACAGAGCTGCCTGGCTCATCGATGTCGAGGGGATCTCGCCACAGAGCTTGCTTGCCGTCACCTTCACCAATAAAGCGGCGGCAGAAATGCGCCATAGAATCGAGGCGTTGCTCGATATTCCGGTCAATCATCTCTGGATCGGCACATTCCACGGGCTGGCACATCGAATCCTGCGACGACACTGGCGTGAAGCAGGACTGCCGCAAAGTTTCCAGATCATCGACGCTGATGACCAGTTGCGCATCATCAAACGCCTTGTTAAAGGCCTGGAAATTGATGACGACAAGTGGGCACCACGCCAGGTGCAATATTTCATCAATGCACAAAAAGACGAGGGTCTGCGACCACAACATCTTGACGATGAGGGCGATGCTGACCGCCAGCAATTCATTTCGCTGTACCAGGGATACCAGGAAATATGCGACCGTGGCGGTCTGGTCGACTTCGCCGAATTGTTATTAAGGGCGCATGAAGTCTGGCGCGACAATGCAGAATTACTGCAGCACTACCAGCGTCGCTTTAGCCACCTGTTGGTTGATGAGTTTCAGGACACCAATGCAATTCAGTACGCCTGGTTACGACTGCTCGCCGGCAAGGAGGGCATTCCGTTCGTAGTGGGCGATGATGACCAGTCGATTTATCGCTGGCGCGGCGCGCGGGTCGAACACATCAATCAATTTCAAAAGGATTTTCCCGGTGCCTCGGTCGTCAAGCTGGAGCAAAACTACCGCTCCACCGCAACCATTCTTGATGCTGCCAACGCGGTGATCAACAACAATACCTCGCGCATGGGCAAGAAGCTCTGGACTGAAGGCGCTGAGGGCGAGCCAATTCGCGTTTACTCTGCCTACAATGAGCGTGACGAGGCTGATTTTATAGTCGGCAGGTTGCGTGACTGGAGCGACCAGGGCAACGCACGGGCAGATGCCGCTGTGTTGTATCGATCCAATGCCCAGTCGCGGGTTCTTGAAGAGAGCCTCATCAATGCGCGTTTGCCATACCGGGTCTATGGCGGCCTGCGATTTTTCGAGCGAGCGGAAATCAAGGACGCGCTCGCCTACTTGCGCCTGATCTCCAACCGCGATGATGACAGCTCTTTCGAGCGCATCGTCAACCGCCCAACCCGCGGTATTGGCGCAAGAACGCTGGAGGCCATGCGCAGCTACGCCCGGGCAAACAGTTGTTCGATGTGGCGAGCCGCAGGTGCGGTTGCCAGTGGTGAGCTTGCCGGCAGGGCGGCCACCGCCGTCGTTGTCTTTCTTAACCTGATCACCACGCTGGCGAAGGATACAGAGGGCCTTGATCTGCAGGAGCAGGTCGATCATGTCATTCACGCCAGCGGGCTCATCGAATTCTTTAAGAAAGAGAAGGGTGAGCGCGGCGAAACACGTGTTGAAAACCTCGAGGAGCTGGTCAGCGCCGCGCGTGGGTTTTCTCCGGATCCCGCAGAGGAGATGTCACCGCTGGATGCGTTCTTGTCACATGCAGCACTTGAGGCTGGTGAGGGCCAGGCCGATGCATGGGAGGATTGTGTCCAGTTAATGACCATGCACTCGGCGAAAGGACTGGAATTTCCGTTGGTATTCTTGTGCGGCATGGAAGATGGTTTGTTTCCACACCAGCGTTCGGTCGCGGATCCGCAGGGTCTCGAGGAGGAACGCCGGCTATGTTATGTCGGCATAACGCGGGCAAAGGATATTTTGTATATCACCCACGCCGAGCAGCGACGACTGCATGGTATGGACAACTTCGCGCAGGCATCGCGCTTCATTAGCGAGATTCCCGCCGAGCTGGTCGAGGAGGTTCGACCACGCGTCCAGGTCAGCCGCCCTTTGAGCCCAAGGCCACGGACGGCTGGCCATGTTGCCCCGGGTGCCGAGATGGGCGTACGGCTCGGACAGCGCGTACGGCACGGAAAATTCGGCGATGGCGTCATCCTCAACTGCGAGGGCCAGGGCGCGCATGCCCGTGTAGAGGTCAATTTTGAGAACGCCGGCACAAAATGGCTGGTACTTAGTTATGCCAATCTCAATCTCATGTAAAATAAGTCACGGACAATCAGCCGTGTACATAAAATGAAAATACTAATTCTCGGCGCTGGCCAGGTCGGATCATCGGCGGCATATCATCTTTCACGAGAGGAGGCCAACGAGGTTACTGTGGTCGACATGCGTGCCGAAACGCTGCGAGATCTTCAGGATCGCCTTGATATCCGTACCGTTGTAGGACATGCCACCTATCCTGATGTTCTCGAAAGGGCGGGCGCGCGCGACGCCGACATTATCGTCGCGCTGACCGATTCTGACGAATCCAACATGATTGCCTGCCAGGTGGCCTATACCATTTACAAGACGCCCACAAAGATTGCGCGCATCCGGGCCGCGGATTATATGAACGCGCGCGAACTCTTTACCCAGGATGCGATTCCGGTGGACGTTCGTATCAGCCCGGAGCAGCTCGTCTGTGAGCATATCGAGCAACTGATTCTTTATCCGGGCGCGCTGCAGGTGCTCGAATTTGCCAATGGCAGGGTACGACTGGTGGCAGCCCGGGCAGATGAGGGTGGTTTCCTGGTCGGGCAGAAGATAGCGACGCTAAAAGAGCACATTCCGAATACCGAGGGCCGCATTGCCGCGATCTACCGCGACGGTAAATCGATGCAACCGGACGGTGATACGGTTATACAGAAAGGCGACGAGGTGTTTTTCGTGGCCGCACGCCAGGACGTTCGTGTCTTCATGAGCGAAATGCGCAAACTGGAAGATCCGGTACGCCGGGTCGTGATTGCCGGAGGCGGTAACATCGGTGTCAGGCTGGCGCTCGCGCTTGAACAGACCAACCAGGTCAAAATCATTGAGCGCGATCCACATCGTGCGCGTGTTATCTCCGAGCAGTTAAACAAAGCCATCGTGCTCGTTGGCGACGCAGCAGACGAGGAGCTGCTGCTGGAGGAGAACATCGACAACATCGACGTTTTCTGCGCGCTCACGAATGCCGAGGAAGCAAATATTCTGTCCGCCATGCTCGCCAAACGGCTTGGCGCGCACAAGGTGATGGCGCTGATCAACCGACCGTCGTACGCCGAACTGGTTGAGTCGAGTAGCATCGATATTGCGATCTCCCCGCAGCAGGTAACTATCGGCTCACTGCTTGCGCACGTACGACGCGGCGATGTAGTCCGCGTGCACTCACTGCGGCGTGGCGCTGCAGAAGCAATCGAGGCTATTGCGCACGGCTCCGCTGAGGACTCGAAGGTTGTTGGCCGCAAAATAGAAGATATCGGTCTGCCGAATGGCATCAACATTATTG
>QNFK01000131.1 GCA_003645495.1 Gammaproteobacteria bacterium | reverse complement strand
TCAGGATGCCATCCTCGACGCCACTCGGCATCGGTGGTTGAACATAGTTCTCGTTCATGCAGGTGATGTAATAGAAGATGTTTTCCTGCTCGCCAATCATGCGGCGCAAACCGTCCTGAATTATCACGGCAAGCTCATATGCGTAAGTCGGATCGTAGGACACGCAGTTTGGTACGGTCGACGCATTCAGCAAGCTATGACCATCCTGGTGTTGCAGACCTTCACCGGCGAGGGTCGTTCGACCTGCCGTACCGCCGATCAGAAATCCGCGCGCCTGCAGGTCGCCGCCAGCCCAGATGAAATCGCCAATCCTCTGGAAACCGAACATGGAGTAATAGATATAAAAAGGAATCGTCTGAATGTCATGGTTGCTGTACGACGTACCCGACGCCAGCCAGGAACAGAACGCGCCGCCTTCGTTGATGCCTTCTTCAAGAATCTGGCCCTTCTTGTCCTCGCGGTAGTACATGAGCTGATCAGCATCCTGCGGCGTGTAGAGCTGACCTTTTGATGAATAAATGCCGACCTGGCGGAACATGCCCTCCATACCAAACGTACGCGCCTCGTCGGGAACGATCGGCACGATGTGCTTGCCAATTTGTTTATCTTTAATCAGCGTTGTGATGATGCGCACGAACGCCATCGTCGTTGATGCTTCGCGTTCACCCGTGCCTTCGAGCTGGGTCTTGAAAATCTCCAGTGGCGGAATCGGCAGCGGGGTCGATTTTGTGCGACGTTGCGGCAGGAAACCGCCAAGCGCTTTGCGCTGCTCGTGTAAATACTCAAGCTCTGCACTGTCTGGCGCAGGTTTGCAAAAAGGCAGGTCGTCGAGATCCTTGTCAGACACCGGAATGTTGAAACGATCACGGAATTCTCTTATCGCATCCAGATCAAGTTTCTTTTGCTGATGCGCAACATTTTGCCCTTCGCCGGCATCGCCCATGCCATAACCTTTTACGGTCTTGGCAAGAATTATCGTCGGTTGCCCGGTGTGCTTAACAGCACTGTCATAGGCCGCATAAACCTTGCGCGGATCATGCCCGCCACGATTGAGACGCCAGATTTCGTCGTCCGACATATCTGCGACCATGGCGGCAGTTTCCGGATACTTGCCAAAGAAATTCTCGCGTACGTAGTCGCCGCCCTTGGATTTGAAGTTCTGGTATTCGCCGTCGACACACTCTTCCATTACGCGTCGCAACAAGCCCTTGCGGTCTTCTGCCAGCAACGGATCCCAGCGTGAACCCCAGATGACCTTGAGAACATTCCAGCCGGCACCGCGAAACGCCGCCTCGAGCTCCTGGATGATCTTGCCGTTGCCGCGTACCGGTCCGTCCAGGCGCTGTAAATTGCAGTTGACGACAAAAATCAGATTGTCGAGCCCTTCGCGTACCGGCATGGTGATGGCGCCCATGGACTCGGGTTCGTCCATCTCTCCATCGCCGAGGAAACACCAGATCTTGCGATCGCTGGCTGCCACCATGTCGCGATGTTCCAGGTAGCGCATGAAACGCGCCTGGTAAATCGCCATCATCGGCCCAAGGCCCATCGAAACGGTCGGGAATTGCCAGAATTCCGGCATCAGCCACGGATGAGGATAAGACGACAGACCGCCGCCACCGACCTCCTGGCGAAAGCGATGCAGTTGCTCCTCGGAGAGTCGCCCTTCAAGGAAAGCGCGTGAATAGATACCAGGAGAAGAATGTCCCTGCATGAAAACCATATCGCCGCCCTGCTTCTCGGTCGGCGCACGCCAGAAATGATTGAAACCAACTTCGTAAAGCGTGGCTGAAGACGCGTAACTGGAGATATGGCCACCATATTCCGTATTTTTCCGGTTGGCCTGAACCACCATTGCCATCGCATTCCAGCGAATATAGGCCTCAATACGACGCTCCAGCGACCGGTCACCCGGGTATTCAGGCTGGCGGCCTGTGGAAATCGTATTGAGATAAGCCGTGTTCGGGGCGTAAGGCAGATACGCGCCGGAACGACGCGCAAAATCTATCATCTGATTCAGCAGGAAATGGGCCCGGTCAGGACCGTGCTTGCCTAAAACTGAATCAATAGACTCCAGCCACTCACGCGTTTCGGTTGGGTCAATATCATCAAATCTGCTGAATTCGCTCATAAATTGTCCATAAACATGCCTCTCCCGACGTTGCAGGGAGTTACGGCGTGAATTCGGTCAGGTGTCCTGCTAGGATCACCGCTCAATCGTGCTCGGACTAACCTGACATTTGCACCCGGCAGTGGCGCAATGCCCCGGTTGCATGTCCGGCGACATCTTCTTTGTAATGCATATTATGGCCCAAGCCGGGCAAAAAAGGTTAATACTCAGATGGGCAGCCTCCTTTCCGACAAATACAAAAACAACGGCCCGAAAATAACCCAAAGCACGGGTACACCCGACGGCAAGACGATTGCCGGTATTGACCAGCTGCTCCTGATCCTGCCGAAGAAGGTCCCTGCATCGCTGTGGCGAAAAGTGCCCCAGGGCAGCAAATTGCAGTCCCTGCTGCGCCGTAAGGGCACTGGCGGGTTGCCGGCCGTATCGACACATCTGCAAAACAAACGTCAGACGACCATGAGTGTCGGCAAGATTGATCCGCAGTCAGATGCATTCGAAACGCTGACATTCGCGCGGAAAATGGTTGCTGCAGCGACATCCGAGAAGGCCGGCACGCTGGGTATCTGGGCCCTGGGATTCAATGAGGAAGAGCAGAATACATTAGTTGCGCGCGTAACCGCCGCGGCGCTTGCAGCTGCATTTGCGATGCCGGAGTTTAAGTCCAAGTCACCGCGTGCACGATTGAAGAGCATTAAGATCATTGGCCTCAAGGACAAGATTGATTTGAGTCGGGTATCGGCAGAGGCTGAGGGCAACAATCTCGCCCGCTGGCTGACCGCGCTTCCGGCAAACAAACTCGACGCTGTGAGCTATGTGCAGTTGTTGAAGGAAATGTCCGCACAGCAAGGCTGGCAATTCAAGAAATACGGCGTTCGCGAACTGGAAAAAATGGGCGCCGGCGCGTTCCTCGCGGTTGCACAAGGCAATGACAATGACAGTGCCGCGATTGTTCGCTTGCGCTATCGTCCGGAGGACAAGACCGCCAAACCCGCTTTGAGCCTGGTCGGCAAAGGGATTATTTTTGATACGGGCGGCACCAATCTTAAACCGTTTACCTCCATGCTCGATATGCATATCGATATGGGCGGCAGCGCTGTGGCTGTCGGCAGTTTGCTGACCATATCCAGGCTTGGTTTGCCGGTTGCCGTCGACTGCTGGCTGGCAATTACGGAGAACAGAACTGGTCCGAATGCGTACAAGTCGCAGGATGTATTAACAGCACGAAACGGCAAGACCATTCAAAGCATTCACACCGATGCAGAAGGCCGACTTGCACTTGCCGACACACTGACGCTTGCGGGGGAGGACAAGCCCGACCTGATAATCGACTATGCGACGCTGACCGGCGCCTGCATGAACGCAGTTACGACCCGATACAGTGGGGTATTTACCAATCGACCGGACTTACACCCGATCCTCAAGCGATCCGGGCAGGAATGTGGCGAAAGAGTCTGGCCATTTCCAATCGGCAAAGAGTTCCTGGAAGATCTTAAGAGCGACACGGCGGACCTTCAGCAGTGTTCTGCAAATGGTGGCGGTGACCATATTCTCGCAGCGAGTTTTTTACAGGAATTTGTCGACGACAAAATTCCATGGGTTCATATGGACCTTAGCGCCTGCAGTCGTAAAGGCGGACTTGCTCACGTGCCCACGGAAATCACCGGATTCGGCGTGCGTTACACTATGCATCTGATCATCGACAAAAATATGCTCGGTGACGCTGCGTAATAAAAGGCAACCTGAAACTGTGACCCATTCATTTTCGATCGCGGAACGCTTTCGCAGCTTTCTGCCCGTTGTTGTTGACGTTGAAACCGGTGGTTTTAATTGCCGGACCGACGCATTGCTGGAAATCGCTGCTGTTCTTATCGATCCTCAGGAAGACGGCACACTGATGCGTGGCGAAACCATCCGCTATCACGTTAAGCCGTTCGAGGGCGCAAACCTCGAACCAGCGTCATTGGCGGTGAACGGCATTGACCCTCACCATCCGCTTCGCCCCGCTATTGATGAACGGGATGCACTACAAAGAGTTTTTCGCGAAGTGCGGCGTGCAGTACGGGAGAGTCGTTGCACGCGAGCGATCCTGGTTGGTCACAACGCCGCGTTTGATCTTGGGTTCTTGAATGAGGCTGTTGCGCGAACTGCGATAAAGCGCAATCCGTTTCATCCATTCAGTAGCTTCGATACCGCTACGCTGTGCGGCGTGGCTTATGGCCAGACCGTACTTGCGCGCGCTGTAAAAGCCGCAGGGATGACCTGGGACGAGAATTCTGCGCATTCCGCAGCTTATGATGCTGAGATTACGACTGATGTCTTCTGCGACATCGTGAATCGGTTCCAGCCGGTGTATGAGTCGAAACGGCCCCAGGATTGGGCAGAGCCGGTAGATTTTAGCGGTGGCGAGGACTAGGAATATCGTAGGAGCGGCTGTCTAAACTGATGTGCTGGGTGGCAGCCTGCATAAGTGCACGAGAGCGAAGACGCCGCGAATGCTCAACATATTGCGCAAATCATAGAATTCGCGGCTAAAGCCGCTCCTACGATGCTTTGCTACAGTTACGTACATTCGGGTCTTTGTTCGTTTATGCGCTGCTGTTTCGCGAACCCTGTCGCTGGCTCATATTGATAGGTATCGGCATCGACTTTCGAGTCGGCGCCGCTGCAGGACGGCCAATGTAAAAACCCTGTGCCATATCGATGCCCAACTCCCCAAGTAAGGCAAGTATTGGACCACTTTGCACGTATTCCGCGATGATCTTCATACCGGCTTCCTGACCGATCTCGGCAATCAGTTTGATCATCTTCTGGTCCACCGGTTTGTCCACCAGGTCCCTGATGAAGCAACCATCAATCTTGATGTAATCAACCGGCAATCTCTGCAGATAACTGAATGAGCTGTAGCCCGTTCCAAAGTCATCGAGCGCCAGTTCGCAACCCAGCTTCCGCAACGACTCGATCTGCCGTTCCACGAAGCTAAGGTGGCGCACGGCCAGACTTTCCGTAATTTCGAAAATTACCGAGCTTGCCGGCACACAGTTTTTTTCCAGGTGCAGTTGCACATACTCGGTCAGATCCTGAGTCTCAAATGCGTTGGCAGAAAGGTTGATGGAAAATCTCAGGTCCGGTCGCTCGCGCCGATACTCCGCGAGTGATCGAATGGCATTTTTAACCATCCACGAGTCAATTTCGGCCATGAGGCCAAAGCGTACCGCCGCTGGCAGGAACGCGTCAGGCGAGATCAACTTGCCATTATCACCAGTCATTCTCAAAAGAACTTCATGATGAGTAATGCGTCCGGATGCAATATGTACGATCGGCTGATAGCGAAGTACGAACCGATCATTGTCGAGCGCATCACGCAGTTTGCTGACCCAGCCAACGTCAGCAACCATCTTCTCTGCCTCGCTTTCGGACATGTTGTAAAACTGTAGTCGGTTCCTGCCGTTGACCTTCGCTTCACGGCAGGCAATATCCGCTTGTGCAAATAATTCATCATGATCGAATTTGTCTGACGTAATCATCGAAATACCGATGCTGCAATGAACATGGAAAACATTGTCATTTTCAACATGTGCCAGGCGTCGCATATCCTCGAGAATCGTTTCTGCCAGCTCTCGCGCTTTACGTTTTTTCGCACCACTCACCAGAACAGCGAATTCATCACCACCAAAGCGAGCCACAATTCCGCGACCTTCTGTCGATCTGGTCAGTTGATCTGCAACCTTCCTTATTAAGCGGTCTCCAGCAGGGTGGCCACAGGTATCGTTTACGTATTTGAACTGATCGAGATCGATAAACAAGAGCGCACTTGTGAAGTCATTCACCGTCACATTATCGATTTCTTTCTTTAGTTCCTCGACCAGGCGGCGCCGATTAAACAGGCCTGTAAGAACATCATGGTTTGCCAGTCGCAGAAGCCTCGCGTCACGTTCTCCAAGTGCCGAAGCAGTCGATTCCAGAGCTTCAACGATC
>QNFK01000130.1 GCA_003645495.1 Gammaproteobacteria bacterium | reverse complement strand
GGATGTCGCCCATCTCAACCGGATGGTCGATAAGTTCGGCGTAGTTGGCCGCAACGTAGGTACCAAACTCGTAGCGCTTCGCACTCAGCGGCTGCATCGATGTGGCCACTCGCCAGTCGTTCCCGACCGATTTCTGCGGCGGCAATATATCCAGCTGGCAGGTCTGATCCTCCTGGCCGACTACAACGGGGAACACACAAGCGCCATCAAAGAAGGCATGCGTTGTATCCACATGTGCACCACGCACACTCAGGTCGTATGCATAAATTTGTGCGGTTAACGTGAGTGGCGATTCGCAAGGATCTGCTTGCCAGGTACTGTTATCAGTCTTGCTAAGATCGATCTCGCGCCCTTCTGCTTCCGCACCGATCACGACCACTTGTCGGGCGAGATCGCGGATCAGGTAGCTGCCGGGTATCCAGGCGGGAATGGCGAACTCCTGGCCTGCGGGATCCGGTTTTGCCACCGTGACGCTGACCGAGAACAGGTGGGCTCCGGGGTCAATTGCTGTGATGCTGTATTGGTGTGGCGTAGACATTACTGAGACAGGCACCCTCTTTTTTATTGTGCTTGGGTTGTCATTGGTGACAATGTAACAAAAACGGGGCCTGAATTATCGGCCCCGTCGTTTTAACTATGTCGCTACCGCTATGCGCTGGCAGCATTCCCTCATCAATTGCTTGGTCGCTCTCCCAGGTGCATCAGCGGCAACGGGCTCGGGCTTGAGCCATCCATAAAGTAGATTTTGCTTGCCGGATCCTTGGAAATCGCCTTCAGCGCTTCCAGTGACTGCAGCTGAATGTAGGCAGGATTACTGGCGATCGCCTTATTGATCTGCTCGATCTCGTAGGCTGTGGCATCAGCCAGGATCCTTTTGCGCTCAGCTTCCGCAGCGGCAGCTTCCTTACCGGCTTGTGCCCGAGCAACCTGTTGCTGCAGTTCCGTGCGCACCCGTTCAAGCTCTGCGCGCTCGCGCTCGACCGCCTGTTCCCGCTCCTTCTTCTTTTCAATCGCTTCAACGATAAAGGGTGGCAATGTAATGTCGCGAATGAGGACAGCCGTTACGATTATGCCCTTGGGCGCAAGAAAATCCCGCAGGCCATCTGTCAGCGCGATTTGCAGCGTGGTCTGAGTCGCCTCCTTAAAAAAGTCTTCAGCGCGCACGATACTCTTGCCTTGTTCACGCAACAAAGAGCGCAACTTCGGGATCAGGTGAACGCGGACCGCAGCCTCGGCATCTCCAGTCTCCTCCAGAATTTCCGGTGCCATGCTGCCGTCAATTTGGTACTGCACACTGACATCCAGCCGGGTTTGCAGCTGATCCTGACTTGGCACGTTGGCGGTTTCCTGGTGCGTTTTTTGTCGTGCATCGAACAACGTCCAGCGATACAGTGGATTGACCGGGATATGCAATCCCTGCGTGTACTCTTCCGCTACTACGTTACCGAAAAGCGTCGCGACCCCGACTCGTCCGGGCGGAATCGTTTTGTAGAAATTCATCGCTACAAGAATCAAAAGTCCAATTACAACTACAGCGATTGGAAAGTTTTTTTGCATTTTTTGTGTCGCCATGAAGAATCTCCTATCGGTTGAAGACAAAGAGTGAGCAACAGATATTGGGGCTCAATCGTAAATTTAAAGGTTACTTTGTAACGTTTGCTTAATCCGCAGCCGGCAAGTGAATCTCTGCCAGCATGCAACGAACACTGCCTCCCGATGAGCTTTCAATGTTTTCGATCGGGGCGCTGATCACTGTAGCGTTGCCTTCAATGATACTGAGTTGCGCATCATCCAGGGAGTTTAGTGCCTGTTGCGACATGGCGATAAGGCGCTCGCCAGACGAGGAGCGTAATTCGAGCATATTTCCCGCGAACGCCTCCAGCTGTTCAAAACTCAGCAAGATCACTCGATGCCCGGTACTTTTCAGGCTTTCCAGAACGGCCACTCTCTGGTCTTTATCCGCAATCGACTCGGCACAAACCACGACCAACTTTTCACCTACATTCATCAACACGTTGGTGTGATAGATCGCTGCACCCTCTTTGTCGATAGCAGTAAAGGCAACAATTTTGTAATCCATTCGTTGTGCAAATTCACCCAACGCATCCAGATGTGTTCGCGACGACAAGCATGCGTAGGCGATGTGGTTCACCCGGTCGAGCACCAGGCTGCCAGTGCCCTCCAGGAAGTGCCCCTCATTCTCACGGTGCGAGAGGTCGACGATTTGCCGTACCTGGTAATGATAATCAGTGACCAATTGCTCAATAAGATCCTGTCTGCGCTCGGTGCGCCTGTTCGGCGCCTCCATCGGGTACAGGACTACCGTGCCATTCGCGTGAAAGCTGACCCAGTTATTCGGAAATATCGAATCCGGTGTATGTGGTTCCAGCGTATCGTCAAATTGCACAACTTTGACGCCGTTCTCTTCCAGCACGCGGCGCAATCCGTCAAACTCTGCAACGGAATCAAGCTGCTGTTGTTCGGGTGACGATGTATTCTTGCCCTGAAAGCGGTTGGAGGGGGCAGTCAGCGGATTGCTCTGAAAGCGGACCGGCTTGATCATCAGTACGGCAGATGCCAGTTGAGATTCTTTTGCTGAGGTCATATCGTTTGGCTTGTGCTGTCCGGAATCGCAGCTTGCCCTTGCCCGGCACGGAAAACAAGCGAGATACAATGCCCACAAAAACCGAAAAGCGAATATGTATGATGACGATACTCAGGAACCCTGCCTGGGTATGCTTTATCTGGTTCGGCATAACTGCGGGTGTGTCGTTGTTGGCGACGCCGGTAAAATTTACTGCAACGACTTTGACCCGGCCGGTTGCACTGGATGTTGGTCGCGTAGTATTCGCGGCGTTGAACAAAGTGGAGTTCGTCGCCCTGATCATCCTTCTGATCGTTGTCCGCATGACCGGAAAAGCGCGAAGCCTATGGGCATTTTGTGGCGTATTGACGCTCATCCTGATGGCTCAATCCGTATGGCTGTTGCCTGAACTGGGCGCCCGCACGGACCTCATCATCGCAGGTATTGAACCGGCACCATCGATCGCCCACGCTGCCTATTCCACACTTGAATTGAGCAAGCTGCTGATCCTCATATACATGGGCTTTCGATCGATGCAGTTGCTACTGCCTGAACAGGGCAGCAGCTCACGGCCGGTGGCGAAGTCCTGATGCCATTACTGATCCTTTCCATCATCGTTCAGATTGGCCTGATCCTGCACGTGGTTCGTACCGGCAGGCCAATGTACTGGATATTTATTATTCTGATGGCCCCCGGAATTGGCTCACTAGCCTATGCCATTGTCGAACTGTTGCCTGACCTGTCCAGTTCCGGCCAGGGCCGGCGTGCGATGCGTGGCCTGCGGAAAACCATTGATCCTGGCGGCGATCTCCGCCAGCGGCAGCGTGACCACAAGTTGTCCGGGAGTGTCGACGCAGCGCGGCATCTCGCAGGAGAACTTGTAGAGAGTGGCCATTATGAGGAGGCCATTGAACACTATGAGAAATCCCTGGCAGGCCTTTATGAGCACGATCCGGACTTGCTGCTCGGCCTGGCAACTGCAAGATTTCAAAACGAGGAATTCGAAAAAGCCCGTGCTGCTCTGGATCTCCTGATTGAGCACAATCCGGATTTCAAGTCACAGGATGGACACCTCCTCTATGCACGCAGTGTTGCTGCGTGCGGCGACGAGGACAAAGCGCTGGATGAATACAAGGCAGTTACGGCGTACTATGCCGGTGCGGAAGCAAGACTTCAGTACGGGCTGTTCCTGGAAGAACAGGGTGACAAAGCAGCAGCGCTTGCAGAGTTCCAGGAGATTATTTCCACAGCCGAACTGGCGCCGCGTCATTATCGTAAAGTACAAAACAACTGGATCAGCCAGGCGAAAAATGGTGTTGGACGTTTGTCTGATGAGACTGCAGCAAAAGACTAACAATACAGTGGCGGATTAAAGAATCGTGTTACCTCTTCCATACTGGATAACTGTTTTGGTGACCATGTTTGCCATCGTCGTGTGCGTAACCCTGCACTATGAGGGCTTGCGACTTCTCAGTGACAAGTTGCCGATGCCAAAACATCATCATCGGCGTCGCATCATCTTGCTGATCTTATGCCTGCTGCTCTTGCACAGTCTGGAGATCTGGGTATTTGGCCTGAGTTATTTTGCACTACAACACCTGGCAGGATTCGGTGAATTCGTTGGCATAGCTCATCTCGGTCTGCTTGACTGCGTCTACTACTCCGCCACCGTATTCACCACGTTGGGCTTTGGCGATATCGTGCCAGTTGGGCCCATACGATTCATGACCGGACTTGAAGCGGTGACAGGCCTGACGTTCATTACATGGTCCGCATCTTATACCTTCCTCGAAATGCTTAAGACCTGGGACGATGGACAAAAATAACACCGACGATCATTCAATCGTTGCTCGTCGCGCCACCGTGAGCGCTGAGGATGGCCACCAGATACTTGTGGATTCGTGGCATCCCGAAGCGGATATCTCGCCAAGGGCACTGCTGCACATTTTCCATGGCCTCGGTGAACATACCGCCCGCTATGAGCGATTCGCTCAGTCTTGTGTGGCTAGTGGATTCATCGTCGTGGCGCATAATCACCGTGGACACGGTGAAAACTGCGACAAGGAATTACTCGGCCACTATGCCGATAAGGACGGCTGGAACAAACTTATAGCCGATGCACTGCTGGTGCAAAATGATGCACGCGAAGATTACGCCGATCTGCCCGTGGTGCTGATGGGCCATAGCATGGGTTCTTA
This sequence comes from Gammaproteobacteria bacterium, assembly GCA_003645495.1. GTDB lineage: Bacteria > Pseudomonadota > Gammaproteobacteria > Steroidobacterales > Woeseiaceae > SZUA-117. The sequence goes on along the minus strand of QNFK01000130.1, from coordinate 1,345 downwards.
TATTGCGCAGAGCTTCGTTATGCGACACCCGCAGAATGTGTCACAACTGATTCTGTCTGCATCGACTTATGCGCCACGACTTCGTCTCAGGCTCGGCAAGCTGCTGGCAACATTTGACGCGTGGCGCCATGGCCCACGGAATAAGAGTGAGATGCTTAACCAGATGAGTTTTGGCGATTTCAACAAACGCTTCGCACCAAACCGTACAGAATTTGACTGGCTTAGCCGCGACGAACATGAAGTGGATAAATACATTGATGATCCGCTGTGTGGCGCGCCATCATCGAGTCAACTATGGCACGACCTGACCGGCGGCATGCTTGAGATTACTTCGAAGCGTGCAGTCGCCTCTGTACCGAATAACATTCCTTTGCTGGTACTTGGTGGTCAGTTTGATCCGGTTGGCGGAGAAAAGGGACTGACGTTGCTTGCCGATGCATACCGGAAGACCGGGCACGAGGATGTGACCTTGCGTGTCTATGCGGATGGTCGGCATGAGATGTTGAATGAGACTAATCGGGATGAGGTGATGAGTGACATCATCCGGTGGATTGAAGGTCATGTTTGAATTGTAGTTTCACAACATCCCGCTGGGCGTAGTCAATTCGCCCGCTGGGCGGGCTCCTACAGTGCTAATTAGAATTGTAGGAGCCCGCCCAGCGGGCGATCAGCATTAGAATTTGTGACATTTCCCGGGCACAAAAAAAGGGGCGCACTCGGCGCCCCTTCTTGTTTCCATCAGTCTTGCGACTGATTTGAACTTTTTCGACTTATTCGAATTCAGCTCTCAATCGGAAGTAGTAGAAACCACCTTCATAACCCCAGGGGTTGCTACCTGTGTAGGTATTACCTGAACCGATCGTGCCGTCGAGATTGTTCTGGTCAACAGGACCTCTCTCGTCTGCCACGTTCTGCATGCCAACGATGAACGAGTACTTGTCAGCAAACGTATAAGCCGCTTCCAGGTCGAAGATCACCTCGCCAGAGTAGCACTGGTCTTCGAAGTCTGTCGGGACACAGCTAAGCGTATAGCCAGTGCCGTCCGGACCACGATCTGTCGTGTCGCCACTCCAGTCAGAAGATACCCAGTCATCGTAATAACGGGCACGAGCCAGGAAGCGGAAATTGCCGATGAAGTGGTTGTAGGTGAACACGCCGCGGTTATGCGGGTTCTGGTTCTCCAGGCTTACCACTTTGTTGCGATCCACTTCTTCACCAGCGTTATCAACCTCGGTTTCGGTCCAGTTCCATGCAGCGACCAAGGTGCCGTTACCTGCATTACCCCAGTCCGTATTCCACGTTGCAACAAGGTCGAGACCGTTTGTGGTGGTCTCGAAATCATTGG